>JAACZX010000455.1 GCA_009996555.1 Chitinophagaceae bacterium
AATTAACTGAATCTGTTTCAGGAACAGATCATTGTGTTCTTATAGCAACATTACCTGCATCAGCGCAGGAATTGGCTGCATCTTCCATATCATCACAAATATTAACAGCTCTTGAAAATCGCATTACGAGAGTAGGAGCAAATATGAAACCGGTAGAAGATGATGAAATATTTGAGGTAGTAAGAAGACGATTGTTTGAAGATTTAGGAAATGCTGATGAAATAGAAAAGATCATTTCGTCATATGCGCATCTTTATCAGTCTTTGTCCACCGAAATTCCAAACTATGCGCTAAAATCGGAGTACAAAGAAAAATTAAAAAAATCATATCCCTTCCATCCCGAATTAATTGATATGTTCCGTCTGAGATGGGCCAGCAATCCATTCTTTCAACGTACCAGAGGGGTGTTACGGATATTAGCTGCTATTGTATCTGATCTTTGGAAAAGGCAAACATCACTTGCCGGAAGTCATTTTCTTATTCATACGTCTGATGTTACATTGTCAAATGTAGAAGCGCTAACAAGTCAGATCACCATATTGAACGGTGCAAGTTGGGATTCTGTTATTAATGCTGATATATCAGGCACTTCCAATGCGTTCCGCATTGACAATGAAGTAAAGGAGTTAGGGAAGCACAGTCTTACACAAGGGATTGCTGCAACAATACTATTAGGAACGTTTGGTTCAAAAGGTCAAAATAAAGGCGTAGGTATCGATGAAATAAAACTTTGTATGTTAAAGCCCGAAAGCTTTAATCATAATGATATTAATGGTGCTATCGACCGGATGGAGGGCCATGCCCATTATTTATATTATGGCAGTACTGGCCAAAAGAGATACTGGTTTGATACGACGCCGAACATCAATATCCTTATAAACCAGGCAAAAGGCGACATTAAGAATCCCGATATTACTTCTGAAATTCTTAAAAGGGTTACTGATAAAACCAGGTTAATTAAGTCGTTTCATATTTTGGTGAATCCTTCTGAGGATATTCCAGAACAGTTAAAGCCCACATTGATTATTCTTAGCCCCAAGTACCTCGCATCTCCTAATGAAATCAACCCAAGCACAAAACCGATTATCGAAAAACTGGCTACAAAAAAGGGTAATAGTGAACGCATTTACCGTAATACAATGCTCTTTCTAATCTGCACAGAAATGGGTATAGGTAAGTTGCAGGATGATATAAAAAACTTTCTTGCATGTAATAAAATTAGTTCTGAGTATAACACCCAATTAAACAATGAACAAAAATTAGATATTCGCAGAAGAATTGAGGATGCAGGAAAACAAGCTGATAACTCATTAGTGACGGCGTACTCGATCATAGCAAAATATTCTGCAAAAAATGGGATTGAAAGTTTAGTTGTAACTCAGTTTAAAGACAATCTGGAAAGTCAAATTAACAACAATATTCTCGGTGCATTGAAAGAGGAAGAGTGGCTGTTGGATTCTGTTGGGTTAGGCACACTAAAGACGAATAATCTTTTACCATCAGCAAACCAATCGTTAAAAGCTAAAGATATTTATGAGGCATTTTTACGTTTCGATGATAAGCCGATGATTACCGGTTCTGATGCAATCTCTGAAAGTTTGAAGAAATACTGTTACAATGGAGAGTATTGTATTGCAACTGGAGATGGAACAAATTTTACTAATTACTTTTTTAAAAAGGATGTACATTTCTTTGATGTAAATGATCCTACATACTGGCTCATTGATAAAAGTTTGATGCCTGCTCCTGCTCTTAATACGACTCAACCAACCAATGAGATGGGTCAAAATTCAACCAACCCTCAACAAGAAGTGAATGATCCGGGAGAAGCACTTACTCCAGATAAAAAAGACGATGACATCTCAGCCAGAAAAATTAAATCAATAACGGTAAAAGGAAAAATCAGCGATAAGTTACTCTTCACCCAGTTAGGAAATTATTTTATTGTCCCTTTTAAAGACAATAATATTGAAATCGAAATATCGTTTAAAATTTCTTCAACCCCTAATATGCAGATTGATGAAAGTAAGCAACAGTATAAATCTGCAAAAGAAGCTGCGAAGCAATTAGGTCTGAATTTTGACGAAGAATAAAATTTAACAAATGAATCTTGAAGAACGCAAAAAATATTATAAGGTACTACTCGCTCCATCAATGTCACTTGAGGAAAAAATGGACGAATTATATGATTTACCGGATGAAGATTTGACTGTTCTTTTGGGCCAGTTTGAAGTTGATGAGGATTATGAAATTTGTCAGGCAATAAAAGCAGTATTGGACGACAGGAAGTCGAATTCAAATTAAAACTGATGCTGCCGGTAGATAGTTTTCGTGCCTGGTAAAATTTATCATCGAATCTCATGATAAATTAGAATCTCACTTTAAAATTATAATGATGTTTCATGATGTTTTTTTGAGCTAATGAACATTGTGTAAGCGAAGAAGTAGAAGTAGTTAATTTACGTCGTTTTGGACCGGAAGTCAACTGTATCCCCAGTAACTTCTATTATAACAGAGTATGGCATACTTTTAAAAAACATTGTATGTGCATTTCGGCAACCCCACCATTAAAATACCCCCGGTATCAATTTGCATGTCCTGGTATCCCCCGGTATTACCAATATTATCCTACTACAAATACAGGCCAGAGAAACAAAAATTAAGCATGTTATAAACGATATTTTTATTGACTTGTCAAACTATAAATTGAATGTTATTATCGTTGAAAATGTTTCATTTTTTGAAGATGGTTTACAATGAATAGTTGTTTCAATCGTTATCTTTACAGACCTCTTAGTTTGAAGGCAAATTAGTATGCTGGTGAACTGTGGGGTGACCTACAAGTTCTTGAGGGATAAAATGATTTGATTTTCACTTGATTATAACGGGAGTTACAGTCCCGTCCGGTCCGCAAAAAGCTTCGGTTAAAAACCGGAGCTTTTTTGTTTTCAAACAGATGAGTTTGTAATGCAGTTACCAACGATCCCAGACAGACTGCCTCTTTCTTGTTTGCATTAGTACAGAATAAGCGTATAACCGCACTCCGGCACCTCTTTCATCCATATCATTTCACAGGAAACTGCTCATTGGCAAAAGGGCCAGTTTCTGCATCCTGTTTGTTTTACGTAGTTGTGTGTCCTGAAAATGGCAATACTTGGAAAAGGTGGCTGAAACATGACTGTATAATGGGCTGTTATAGGCTAAACTAACGAAGGAAAGACGAAGGATGAACGAAGGCAAGTTGCATTTACCTATCTGAATGATTAGTTTAGAGTTACTTAAACCTGAGCTTATGGCACAAAGTACAATTAGCCTATTGTGCGAAAGATGAGAGGGTAGATCGGGAAGCAGTTTGTTGTGAAACAGTATGGAAAGAAAACTGTAATCACAGCGTAGCCGACATGAGTAGTGTAAAGCCCAGCAAGACGCAAAAAGAGAACCGAAAGGTGTTTGCAAAGTCTGTTGCGTATGCACAAAGTATTTTACATGACCCAGTGAAAAAGAAAGCGTATGCTGCGAAGCTGCCGAAGGGGGCGAGTGTGTATCATGCAGCGATGAAGGAATTTCATGCAAAGAATGAGTAGAGCATTTCTTCATATGCGAGGAAGGAAAGAATTATTGGTTGTGCGTTGCGCTTACAATGGTTGGACCACAAAGACGTAAAGGTACGGGGATGCATGAAGGGAAGGAGGATTGAATGTACAGCATGCAGTATTTTTCACATAGAAGAGATTTGGTCACAAATCGATATGAATGAGCACAGATGTGATAAATGCCACTAATCAGCACGAAAAATTCACCTGCCGGCCCTTGGATTATGATAATTCTATTTTTGTTGATAAAGATGGCAAGCCTTATATCGTAATCAAAAACGGCAGAAAGTAAATCGCATACAGGCATTGGGAATAAACGACATCTAACCGACACCGTTATTAACCTTGATTGGGCTAATGTTAAGTTGCAATACAGCCGGACCGAAGCTCTCGTAATGTGCAATCGCAATGGGTACTACTATTATTTTCCTTTGGGAGATGTGTCTGACGGACAATCAGGTCAAACTTCAAACAACCTATCATGAATTGAAATTACAGATAGCCAACAAAGAATGGTGCAATTGAACTATTGCTTGATGATTTAACAACGTGCAAACTGATTGAACTATTCCTGTAATAGCAACAGGTAATCAAGATGTATGGAAGATATTTTGAAAGTCATTAAAAAAACATTTCAGGTAAACATGATCTGTTTATAAAATTTCCCAATAATAATCAGCATGAATTTTTATCAAATCAATCATATTTGCCCGAAGATGATCCTTCTCACACAAGTAGAAGAATTTGATTTTGCTCACGAATCCCTTTAACATGCAATTTCTAATCTAACTAAGCTTTTGCCATTAGTTGACATTGACAGAATATAATTTACAGATATTCTTATTATCAGTTAATTTATTGATAAGCCGGTAAAACGAAACGCCGTTTGCCTGAAAACAGCGCTGTAATATTCGAAGCTTGCCATTTACATTAATAAGTTTGATAAGTATTTATAGTGCACCTGTTACCTGGAAATGGTTGCAGGTGTGGTTGGCATAGTTATAAGTACACAGGTTAAGTAAATGTTCAACTTACTTATATATGATAACCGGTTTTTTGATTCCATAACAGCTCAATAAATTGTCTTTGCACTCAGTTTATTAGAATCAAAACAAATGCTGTTTTAACATGGAGGTAATAATAACTTAAAGATTAGAAAACATTAGTCTGATAATTTTTAACTATTGATACTTCTTTTGTCTTCTGCGTGTTAAAAAAGTATACAAAATAGATGAATAAGCAGAGATTTGACTTAGGAAGCCTGTCTACATTTATTTCATAAAATCATTAACGGGTTATGAGAACAGTATCAACCAATCTATCACTGCTTATGTTCTTTTTCTGTATGATGTGTTTTTCTGCTGCTTTTTCGCAGGGAACAATCTCCATTAAAGGAACCGTTACGGACGAATCAGGTAGTCCATTATCTGGTGTCAGTATTAATGTAAAAGGGTCTTCTACAAACGCCCTTACAACAACACAAGGAACCTACACAATTTCCACCAGCGACAAAAAAGCTGTACTGGTTTTTTCATTTGTAGGATTAGCAACACAGGAAATTACAGTAGGCAACAAAACAACCATTAATGTAAGTATGGTTGCTGCCTCAAAACAAATGGATGAGGTGGTAGTAACTGCATTGAACATGAAAAGAAATGCAAAAAGCCTCGGTTATTCTGTTGCAACAATTGATGGCAGTGCTGTAAACACAGTACAAACGCCCAGCATTGTGAGTGCCCTCTCCGGTAAAGTTGCCGGTGTTGATGTGAGCAATATTGCCAACGGTGTGGCAGGCACAAAACGGATCATTATTCGTGGTGCATCTTCGCTTACAGGTAACAACCAGCCTCTTTGGGTTGTGGATGGTGTGCCTATTAACTCAGGAACATTGGGCGGCATGGCCTCTAATGCACCTGAAGGCGGGGTTGACTATGGTGATGGTTTGGGCATTATTAATCCGGATGATATTGAAACCATCAGTGTACTGAAGGGGAATGCAGCGGCAGCATTGTATGGATCGCTTGCTTCTAATGGTGTAATTCTTGTTACTACAAAGAGCGGAAAGTCTAGCAAGGGAAGAACAAATGTTGATTTCAGTTCTTCATTAATGATCGACAAGCTTGTAAACCCAACCGATTTTCAATATGTATATGGTCAGAGTGGTTTAGGCGATCAGCCTCCGCAAACACCCAATGAAGCATTCAGCTCTTCAAGCTGGGGTGCAAAGTTTGATGGCAGTCCGTCAATGCAGTTTGATGGCGTGATCAGACCTTTCAGTCCTGTAAGAAATAACTATGAAAAGTTTTTTAATACAGGAAGTACCATTACCAATACGGTTTCACTATCAGGAAGCAATGAAAAACACAATTACAGAATTTCTCTTTCTGATCTTCGCAATGCAGATATAGTTCCGAATGCGAAATACAACCGTACAATTGTTAATACAAAAACTTCATCAAAATTCGGCAAGCTCACTGTTGATCTTGTTCTGAACTACAATTTTGAAAAAGCAAATAACCGTCCATTCATTGGCGGTAACGTTTCCAATCTTTTCTATTCACTTGTGTACATGCCCGGAAGTATTGATGTAGACAATCTGAAACCTGGTTATAATCCAGACGGATCAGAGTTTAGTTATGCAAACAGCATTTCAAATCCCTGGTATGTGGTGAATAAAGTAAAACAGTTTGATACGAAACACCGTACAATGGGATCGCTGTCTCTTCAATACGACATTACAAATTGGTTGTATGCAAGAGGAAGAGTTACCCGTGACTTTTACAACTCTTACAGACAACGTTATACACCAGAGGGTAACCAGTTCACCAGCTACCCGCTTGGTCAGTTTGAAGAAAGAGCTATTCAAAGTGTTGTAGAAAACTATGAATTTATATTGGGGCTTAAACCCGTAAACATGGGCAGGTTCAGTGTAAATGCATTTGCCGGTCTTAACAGGCTCGACAGGTCAAGAGATGAAGTGAATACTTCTGGTAACAGCTTTATTGTTCCCGGTATCTATACGTTCAACAATCTTGCAACAAAGTTACCTGTAACAACAAGAAGCCTTCAACGTACCAATTCAGTGTTTGGAAGTATGGAGTTGGCTTATAATAAATATCTCTTCCTAACGCTTACCGGCCGTAACGACTGGTTCTCTACATTACCATTAGAGAATAACAACCTGTTTTACCCGGCGGCTTCGCTTTCGTTCGTGTTCTCTGATGCGTTTAAACTCCCTGCATTTATCTCGTATGGTAAAGTAAGAGCTTCAACTGCACAGGTAAGCGGAGATACCGATCCATACCAGCTTGATCTTAGTTATTCATTAACACAGGTAAGCTATGGCAATCTTCCGTTGCAATATGTTGGAACAACTAATATCCCTAATAAATTATTGAAGCCACTTCTTTCAACTGATTATGAATTTGGTTTGGATATGGAGTTCTTCAACCGTCGTTTAGGATTTGATTTCAGCTACTACGACAGACAAACAAAAGATGACATTGTTAGAACGGCGGTTTCATACAGCACAGGTTACCGTACTGCTATTTTAAATGTGGGCCGTTTAAGAAACAAGGGTGTTGAACTCCTGTTGCGTGCAACTCCAGTAAGAACAAAGAATTTTACATGGAACTCTACATTTACTTTCTCGTATAACGACAATAAAGTAATTGCATTAGGCGATGGTGCAGGTGGCGAACAAGGTCCTCCCATTCTCCTGGCTACAGCAAAAAGTGGTGAAGCAATTATTCAGTTAGAAGAAGGAAAAAGATACGGAAGTATCTATGGCTATAAGTTTGTAAGAGGTGCTAATGGCGATATTATGTATGACAGCCGTGGCTATCCAATGTACACAACAAAGAACGAGTACTTAGGCAACGGTGTGTTTGATAAACTGTTTGGCTTCAGCAATACATTCCAGTACAAAGGGTTTTCGTTTTACACTTTGCTTGATGCTAAGTTCGGCGCATCTATCTATTCTGAAACAAACTCAATTGCTTACGAAAACGGACGTCATAAAGCAACGCTTCTTGGAAGAGAAGATGGTTTGATTGGCGAAGGTGTTGATCAAAATGGCAACAAGAATACTGTTCTTGTTGCAGGAAAAAATACAGTAAACCCTGCTCCGGGTAGCGGATCTATTTCAGGCTACTATCAGCAATTAGGAAATATTGCAGAGCACTTTATGTATGATGCAAGCTTTATCAAGTTGCGTGAAATTTCACTGGGTTACAGAATTCCGCAACGTTTCTTGAGTAAGATGGGGCTTGTAAGCGGTTCTGTTTCAGTGGTAGCAAGGAACCTTGCAATACTGTACAGCAATACAGAGAACGTAGATCCTGAAAGCAGCGTATCAAGCGGAAATGCACAGGGTATTGAACGCCTTGTATATCCTGTAACACGCAACTTTGGATTGACCATCAAATTAGGACTTTAAACAACAACAACTAAATCATTGTATATGAAAAATAGGCTCAATATCTTTTCGATGTGCCTGATCCTGATCATAACGGGAACATTTGCATCCTGCGATAAAAGATTCAAGGAGATTAATACCAGTGTTGATTTTGTTTCAACACCGAATCTTGATTACATGCTGCCCAATATTGAATTAACTATCCTGGATAATACATATTACTGCCTGGGTGATTTTGCAGCTGCTTATGTAATGCATGTAACAAACAGGAAGTCGTATGAATCTGTAACAACACCGGGAGGATACCATGGTTACCATTTTGAGTGGACTTACCCGAATCCCTTCCGCAACGTGGTAGACTTTATTGAAAGAAGCAGCCAAGATCCCGAGCGCATTAACTACAAAAGCATGGGACGTATCATAAAAGTATATCTCGCACACCAGTTAACGGATTTGTATGGTGATGTTCCTTATTCTGAAGCTGCCAAAGGATATTCTGCACAGATTTACACTCCTAAATATGATAAACAGCAGGATATTTATAACGACATGTTTAAAGAATTGGAAGAAGCTGCCTTGGCATTTGATAATGCAAAGATGAAACCTGTAACTTCTGACATTGTGTACAAAGGAGATATTGTGAAATGGAAAAAATTCGCATACAGTTTAATGTTACGTCTTGGTTTGCGAATTATGAAAGCTGATGCTGTAAAAGGAAAGGCGATGATTGAAAAAGCAATTGCCGGCGGTGTATTCCAAAACAACGATGATAATTTTATGGTAAAATATCTGCCAAACTCTTCAACTGGCGGAACCACAAATCCAACGTCGAATGGACAACCACACATTTTCGTTCGTTACCCTGATAACTACAGGCTTACTGCTCCGTTCATTAACCAGTTAAAGAGCACACAAGATCCACGCCTGCCTGTATTTGCCATGTTGCCAGCTTCGAGAACAACTTATTCTGCCGGCAGTAAAGACACTGCTGTACAAAAAGGATGGCCTCCGTTTGGCGACAGAAGAATGGAATCGCCTTACGGCAGTATTCCTTCTGCAGAACGATTGATTTATTCTACTGCCAACAACGCAACGTTTGGAAGATATGATGCTCCTTACATTCACCTGAGCTATGCGCAAGTACAGTTTCAGTTGGCAGAATGTGTGGTGAGAGGCATCATTACATCAAGTACTACTGCACAAACGTATTATGAAAACGGAGTAAGGGCCGCAATGGATCAGTTAAAACACTACGGTTCAGAAGGGGTGATCTCTACAGCCAGGGTGAACACTTACATTGCTTATAACCCATACAATCCTGCAAATACTGAACAAGCGCTTGAGCTGATCAATACACAGTACTGGATCGAAACATTCTTTAACTGGTATGAGACATTTGCAAATTTGCGGAGAAGTGGTTATCCGAAACTCTATGAAAACCTTTTGCCATCATCAGTGCATCCTGCAAATCTGAATGCACAGATGCCAAGAAGATTGACTTATATGGCAGCTGAAATTGCTTCTAATCCAAACGTACAGGAAGTATTTCAACGCCAGGGGCCAGATGTAACTTCTACCAGAGTTTGGTGGGATAAACCATAATCAGTACTCATTCCAATAGTCTATACAGGCATGCCTGTATAGACTATTTTTTTATTTCAACCATGATTCTTTTGACGTCATCTTTTTATCCGTTTCGCATTTCTTATAAACATGTGCTGCAGGTATGCTGCATTGTTTTTTTGCCGTTTGTTTTAGTTGCTCAAAAACAAAACAACAGGCAACAAACTTTACCGGTAACAAAGCATTCGTACAACGATGATTCCACCAAAATACAATTTGCCATTATATCTGATTTATGGGGAGGCCTGCGCCCGGGTATTTTTGAAGATGCAGTTGATAAGCTGCAATTACTGCAACCCCAGTTTGTGATCTCTGTAGGTGATCTGATTGATGGCAAATCTTATGATCCGCTGGAAATAAACCGTCAATGGAATGTGTTTGATCAAGCAATCAAACCTTTGTCTATGCCTTTTTATTATGTACCAGGTAATCATGACATTGGTAATGCAGTAATGGAAAACGAATGGAAGAAAAGATTAGGATCGCCTTATTATCATTTTGTGTACAGGAACGCATTGTTTCTTTGCATCAATACAGAAGATGGTGGTAAAGGAGGCATTCGTGATGAACAGGTTGCCTATTTCAAAAAAGCAATTGCCGATAATGCTGATGTTCGCTGGACATTCCTGTTTATGCATCGCCCTGTTTGGCAGGGAAAAGAAGATCGGCAGGAAGGTTACGAAAAGATTGAAGCGATGTTAAAAGACCGTAAGTATACACTGTTCTCCGGTCATCATCACACGTATCTTGGCGTAACAAAAAACGGTAACAGACATTATGTACTGGGCTCTACAGGAGGCGGCAGCGATCTGCGTGGTGAAAAGTTTGGAGAATTTGACCATGTAACATGGGTAACGCTAACAAATGACACACCCAAGATTGTTAACTTAAAACTCGAAGGCATAATAAAGGATGATGTTGTGAATGAACAAACGCATCCTCTTACCCAAACACTCATCAATGAACAATGGTTGATCCCTGTACCATTCGTTGCTGAAAAACAATTTGAACAAAAGATTACAGCAACAATTGAATTTAGTAACCCAACTAACTATCCGCTAAAAATTTCTGGCAATACAAGTAAGCATGTGAAGGGCTATAAGATCAGCCCTGAAACAATTGAGCTGGTAATAGCTCCAAAAAGTAAGCAACAGCAACAGGTTATTATTACAAAAGCTGATCAGTCCTTTATCGACATGAAGTCGTTGACAGAAATTGAGATAGAACTAACAGGAGAATATACACGAAACAACATTACGTATGCCCTGCCGGCAAAAAAGAAGTTGTTGCTGAGTTGGAAACTAGTAGCTGAAAAGTTAAAGGAACAGAATGGGAATATGCCCAACCTTTTTCATGGCAGAGATACGGCCGGGATGATTTATGTTACAGCTCCGGAACAGCTGAACGGGCCCTGGTATTGGTCTGGTGCCACAGATGGACTGCTGCGATTTAAATTATCATACGATAACAAGTTTGCTTATTTCGTGATTGTTGCAAGTGATAATGAATGGATGAATGAAACAGCTATTGTAAAAGATATGATATACTTGCACGTTGAAGATGGTAACGGCAAAGAAAACCGGATCAGTTTTTCACCATGGGATATCGCAAAGGTGGAAGGTGCCGGCAGTGTTACAGGAAAAGATATTGAATCACGAAAAATCTTTGCTGACAACATCTTATTCATGGAATTAAAAATTCCACTGAATAAAATACAGAAAGCAGATCATTCAATACGCATGAATATTGGCTTTCGTGACTATGACAGAACACCTGAGAAATGGGTGTCAACATTATTCTGGAAACCGGAATGGAACAGTTCAGGTAACTATCAATTTTCAGGAACATTTATAATTAACAGATAGCATGAAAAAAGTAGTCTTGTTGAGTCTTTTATTGTTTTTATTTTTTTGTGATGCAATGTCTCAAACCACTACGCCACGCAGAGATGCGGGCAGGTATGGTATCAGGCCCATATTAATACGGGGGCCTTACCTGCAGGTGGCAACACCCACCAGTATGATTGTGCGCTGGCGTACAGATATGCTGGATGTAAGTTTTGTTCGCTATGGAACTGAGCCGGGCAAGTTAGATAAACTCGCTGGTCATGACTTCCGTACCAACGAACATATTGTTACCATCAATGGTCTCACACCCGATACAAAATATTATTACATGATTGAAGGGTTTAAAGACACATTGCAGGGTGATGCAAATAATTATTTCACCACCTTGCCATTGCAAGGAAAAGAAGCGAAGTACAGGATTGGTGTGTATGGTGATTGTGGAAGTATTTCTGCAAGGCAAGGAAATGCCAGAGATCAGTTTGAAAAATATCTTGGCAACAATGTTCTCAATGCATGGATTTTATTAGGTGACAATGCGTATTCATTTGGAAAGGACGTAGAGTACCAAAGTCATTTTTTTAATATTTACAAAGACAACTTGTTGAAGAAATCGCCGTTGTTTCCTTCGCCCGGCAATCACGATTACCAGGATGAGCCTTATGCAGCAGAAGTAGCACAGCGTTCAGGTGAGGTGGCTTATTATCAGAATTTTTCGATGCCTACGAAAGGAGAATCGGGCGGACTTGCATCACATACATCGGCCTTCTATTCATTTGACATCGGCAACGTTCACTTTATTTCACTTGACTCACATGGATCGCAGGAAAACGGGAAACGTTTGTTTGATACAACCAGCACAGAAGTGCAATGGGTAAAACGTGATCTTGAAGCAAATAAAAATAAAGGATGGGTTGTTGCTTACTGGCATCATCCGCCGTATTCAATGGGTTCGCATAATTCCGACACAGAAACACAAATGGTGAAGATCAGGGAAAACTTTGTACCTATTCTTGAGCGATATGGTGTTGACCTGATCTTATGTGGTCACAGTCATTCTTACGAACGCTCAAAATTAATGCAGGGACATTATGGGATGGAAGCAAGTTTTTCTGAAACAAAACATTTACTCAGCACGTCATCTGGTTTTTATGATGGGTCAGCTAATTCCTGTCCATACATAAAAGATGCAACAGGAAAAGGTACTGTTTATGTAGTAAGCGGATCATCAAGCCGTACTGATCATAAGCAGGCAACATTTCCACATGATGCACTGCCATTTTCAAATGTGGATTATGCAGGTGCCTGTATTCTTGAAGTGGAAGGCAATCGTCTTGATCTGAAATGGATTTGTGAAGATGGACAGATCAGGGACCGGTTTACCATGATGAAAAATGTACAACAAAAAACGATTGTAAAAGCAAAGAAAGGACAGACTGTTACATTAACCGCTTCTTATGTTGGTGAATATAGCTGGAAAGGCTCAACGAAAAAAACACGCAGCATTGAAGTAAAACCTTCTGCAGGTGTTTCAACTTATATTGTAAATGATCCGCAAAACTGCATACAACAGGAATTTGAAGTGCAGGTTTCAGGAAATTAATGATCGTATGATGAACAGATTTTTTGCTTTGGTTTTATTGTCAGGAATATTGTTGCCTTCAGCAATTCATTCACAAAACACAAGCCCTGCACCTGCAAAAGGCCAGGAGAAATTTACCAATAAGCCTAAACTTATTCGTGGCCCTTATTTGCAGGTGGCAACTGACACCAGTATGGTGATCAGATGGCGGACGGATGCGTTATCAAGAAGCAGGGTGCGGTATGGTTATGCTGTCAATAATCTTGATAAGACTGTTGACAACATTTCTTTATCAACTGAACACGAAATGAAACTTACAGGGTTAAAGCCCGGAACAAAATATTATTATTCCATTGGCACATTGAAAGACACACTTCAGTATGGAGCCGATAATTATTTCTCCACGTTTCCGGCAAAGGGGAAAGAAGGTGCATACAAGATTGGTGTGTTCGGCGATTGTGGTTACCTGTCAGTTAACCAGGCCAATGTCCGTGATCAGTTTATCAAATACCTCGGTAATAATGATCTGAATGCATGGATATTGCTGGGAGATAATGCCTATAACGATGGGAATGATATGGAGTACCAGGCAAAGTTCTTTACACCATACAAAGACATTCTCTTAAAAAAATATCCTGTATTTCCTTCTCCCGGAAATCATGATTATCATGATGCTGATTTTACTGCCAACTATGCACAGAAAACACATGAAGTGCCGTATTACCAGAATTTTTCCATGCCTGTGAGTGGTGAAGCTGGGGGTGTGCCTTCAGGCAACCCTGCTTTTTATTCGTTTGATCTCGGGAATATTCATTTCATTTCTCTTGATTCATACGGCATGGAAGAAAGCAAGTATTTTTTATGGGATACTATGGGGCCACAGGTACAGTGGCTGAAAAAAGATCTGGCTGCAAACCGTAACAAAGGATGGGTGGTTGCTTACTGGCATTATCCTCCTTATTCAAAAGGAACTCATGACTCTGATGAAGATGGTATTATGACAGGTGTTAGAGAAAACCTGTTGCGGATATTTGAACGGTATGAAGTGGATCTTATTATTTGCGGGCATAGTCATGTATATGAACGTTCAAAAATGATGACGGGGCATTATGGAAAATCAGAAAGTTTTGATGCTGCAAAGCATAATGTGAGCAACAGTTCCGGTTTGTACAATGGTTCAACAAACAGTGCGCCTTATATTAAAGAGTCAGGTGCAGAAAAGGGAATGGTGTACATTGTTTCCGGATCATCAGCTTATGTTGGTAAAAGTTACCCCGACTGGCCGCACCGTGCAATGTATTATTCAAATGATAAGGATGCAGGTGCAGGTATACTTGAAGTGAATGAAAACAGGCTTGACTTTAAATGGATCTGTGCCGATGGTGTGATACGGGATCAATTTACGATGATGAAGAACGTGAATAAAAAAACAGTTATTCGCAGTAAGAAAGGAGAGAAGATTACATTGACAGCTTCATTTGTTGTGGATGCCTACAAGTGGGATAAAACAAAAGAGACCAACCGGAGCATAGAAGTAACTCCTCCTGTGGGCAAAACAAAATATATTGTGAAGGATGTGTTTAATAACCTGCAAGATGTATTTGAAGTGATTGTTACAAAATAAACAGTGCGGATGAAAAAGTGTTTGATCGTTTTATCAATATGCAGTGTTGTGCTTTTTTTAAGCATGTCGCCACGCATGCGTGATGGAAGATACAGAGGAGTGGAGCAAACACTGGACTATTTCAGGGTGAATGCTTCCTCTTTTGCTGAAAGCACGGCTGATCTTCAGCAAAGCATCAAACAGCTTGATAAAAACAATCCTGCATCTGTTGATAAAGCAATCACTTCTTTGAAAGAATGCAGGCTCCGCTTTAAGAACATTGAGTTCTTCTTCAATTATTTCTTTCGCAGTCTTTCTGTTATTTATAATGCTCCTGCAGTAGTAGAGGTGGAAGAACCTTTTTTGGAATACAGGGAGCCGATTGGTTTGCAGGTGATTGCTTCATTGCTGTTTGCAGATGATCCCTTTGCAGAAAAAGAACAATTAGTTGCACAAGCTTCATTGGTATATGAAGCGGCAGGTGATCTTCATGCGTTGCTTTACCAGCTACCCGTTACGGATGAACAGGTATTGGAGAGTATTCAATTGGAATTAATTAATGTGATGACGCTGGGCATTGCAGGATTTGATACACCTGAGTTAAAAACAGGTATTTCTGAATCCAAACAAACATTACTTGCACTTCAGGAAGTATTGCAGCCATTTCTTACCAGCAGCAAGGAATCTGACAGTGTGCGTTTTTACATGAACGCCGCAATTGAGTTCATCCATAAAAATGAATCGTTTGATGTATTTGACAGACTTGGTTTTTTAACCGGGGCTGCATTGCCGTTACAGGAATGTTTACGTTACTTCATTCGCAAAGAAGGTCTTGAATTAAATACCACCGGTGTATTGAATTATAAAACAGTCAATATTTTTCGTCCCGGTGCAATCGATATTAATCACACCCTTGAGGTTGATTCGGCTATGGCTGCTTTAGGCAAAACATTGTTTTTTGAAAAAGCATTATCTGGCAACCGTACAAGAAGTTGTGCAACCTGTCACCAGCCGGAGAAATATTTTACTGACGGACTTGTTAAAAGTATTGCACTTGATGGCCATTCAACAGTTCAGCGAAATTCACCCACCTTACTCTATGCTGCTTTTCAGTATTCCCAGTTTTGGGATGGGCGAGTGAAGCATTTGGAAGAACAAATAAAGGATGTGTTGCAAAATCCTGTTGAAATGAATGCAGATCATCAGCAGATCATTACTTACCTGAAGACAGATAAACATTACGCTGCTAAGTTTGACCAGCTGTTTGGGAATACACAAAAAGACAGTACAATCAGCATTGCAAATGTAGCTTCATCAATTGCTGCGTTTATTAAAACACTGGCTCCTTTTCAATCGCCTTTTGATCGTTATATGAATGGCGATAAAACAGCTTTAACAAAGGAGCAGGTAAATGGATTCAATTTGTTTATGGGAAAAGCTATGTGCGGCACATGTCACACTGCACCCATGTTTAATGGTCTTACTCCGCCGTTGTATGAACGAACTGTACTGGAAATTGTTGGCACAACAAACAGTAATAATTTTACTGCACCTGCTTTATCTGCTGACAGTGGCCGTTATGCAACTTACCCGATTGACTTTTACATGGGAGCATTTAAAACGCCCGGTCTTCGAAATGTAGCACATACAGCACCTTACATGCACAATGGTGCTCTTTCCACACTTGAAGATGTGCTTGTGTTTTATAACAAAGGTGGTGGACAGGGACTTGGTTTACATGTGCCCAATCAAACATTGTCGGGTGATTCTCTTCAACTTTCAACTGCAGAAATGGCCAATGTTATTTCTTTTCTGCATTCACTTTCTGATCCACAATATTCTTTCCGTTAACACTAACGTTAAGCGGATTGGTTCTTCATTGGCTCATTTTGACAAAAAAGTATAGGAACTTAACAGATAAGCGGAACTATGCTAACGGGCAGAACTTTATTTTAGCATATAATATTTCACTATGCTTAAACAGATTGCTTTCTTTTTTGCACTGACGTCATGCTTTGCAATTTCTGCACAGGATCTTAGCCGCAGTAAACCCGGTGCTCAGTCTTACCAGGAGCTACCCAATCCTGTTGCAACTGATCTTGCTGAATGGAAACGTGTGTCGAAAGATATTACAGTAAGCTATGCCAGCGACAATGTAAAATATCCAAAAGAAAAAGTGCCGGCCATTGCTGTAAAAACAAATTGGACTGCTACAGCATGGAAAGGAGAGAAAGTGCATACACAACTGTTGTTATGGAGCAAAAAAGATATCGCAGCTGTCAGCTTTCAGTTATCTGATCTTGTGTCTGCAAATGGCAGTCGTATTGCAGCAAAAAATCTGAAAGCAGCTTTTGTGCGTTATACCATGGCCGACAATTTTGTTGATGGTTGCTCTCAAAAATCATCCTCTGCTTACGATTCTTTCCTTGTAGCTGATCCGATCGATATTGTAAAAATATTACCCGTTGCAAAAAATACAGTGCAGCCTTTGTGGTTAAGTGTGGAAGTGCCCGGTAATGCAACAGCAGGTAAATACAATGGCACCATCACCGTAAATGCAGAGAAAAAACATGTACTCAATATAACAGTTGAAGTAGTGAACCATGTATTACCTCCGGCTGCAGAATGGAAATATGATTTTGATATCTGGCAATACCCGGCGCCCATCGCAAGAATGCACAATGTTCCTTTATGGAGCGATGAGCATTTCCGGTTAATGAAAGAGTATTTTACTTACCTGGCAAATGCGGGGCAGAAAGTAATTTCAGCAAACATTATTGAACAGCCGTGGGGATTGGATCATGTTCATTTTGATGACCCCACATTGATTAAATGGATCAAAAAGAAAGACGGCAGCTGGCAATATGATTTTACCATGTTCGACCGCTACATTTCTTTTATGATGGAATGCGGTATAACACAACGCATCAATTGTTATACAATGATCACCTGGGATCTTGGGTTTATTTACTATGATGAAGCGTCAGGTAAAAACAAAACAGATACATTAAAGCCCGGCGCTGCAGAATACACCGCATTCTGGAAACCAATGATCGAACAGTTTACTGCACATCTGAAACAGAAAGGATGGATTAGCAAAACAGCCATAGCTGTAGATGAACGCCCTGTGGAAAGTATGCAGGCAATTATTGCATTATTAAAATCTGTTGATCCTTCCTGGCGCATTGCGTTGGCAGGTGATACCTACCACCCGGAAATAGAAGAAGATATTTATGATTACTGTCTTGCCTCTTATCTTGACTTTGGTGAAGATGTACTGAAGAAAAGAAAAGCTGCCGGTAAGCCCACCACTTTTTATACGGCATGTGTGGAGCAGTATCCCAATAGTTATACGGCGTCTCCACCTGCAGAAAATACATGGCTTGCATGGTATGCTGCAGCAAAAGGATTGACAGGATATTTATTCTGGGCTTACAACACATGGGTTGCAGATCCATTGCTCGACAGCCGTTGGCGTCGCTATCCCGCAGGTGAACTTTTTCAGTTCTATCCCGGGCCAAGAACATCTATCAGGTTTGAAAAACTTCGGGAAGGCATACAGG
>JAACZX010000299.1 GCA_009996555.1 Chitinophagaceae bacterium
TCTTTTAAATAAGCCGTGTACAGTTTCATTAAATGCTGAAACGTTCCTGCACCTTCGCTGATGCTGTGTGTGCGGTTAGGATATGGCATAAACTGAAACAGCTTACCATGTTTAATGAGCTCGTTCACCAATACTTCAGCATTGCTGTAATGCACGTTATCATCACCTGTGCCGTGGATGTACAATAAATTTCCTTTCAGGTTCTTTGCATACGTAACGGGTGAACCTTTAATGAAATCATCTTTATTCTCCTGCGGAATACCCATGTAACGTTCCTGGTAAATATTATCGTAGAATAATTGATTACCAACAGCAGCAATGGCAATACCTGTCTGGAACAGATCAGGATACTGGAACATCAGGTGCAATGTTGTTGAGCCGCCTCCGCTCCAGCCCCACACAGCAACACGATTTGCATCAAGGTAAGAACGATCTGCCAATAGTTTTTTTATACCCATTGCCTGGTCACGGATGTTGATGCGGCCGATCTGTTTGTAAATACTCTTGCGCCATTCTGCACCTTTGAGGGTTGGTGTACCACGGCTGTTGAATGATACATAGAAATAACCCTGTGCATTCATATCGCCGCCAAAAAGAAAATTACTGCCGGCATAAAAATCATCTTCTACAGTTGTGGTTGCAGGTTCGCTGTACACATACAATACAACAGGATATTTTTTCGACGGATCATAGTTCTTCGGTTTGCTCATCCAGCCATCCATGGTAACACCATCTTCGGTGGTAATGGTAAAGAACTCAAGATTGTCTTTGTTAACCGGTTTGATTGTTTTCAGCAATTCATCACCTGCAACAGGCTTGTGCGTGGCAAGATTTAAAAACTGAGTAGCTGGCGCAACCGTTCTGCTGGTAAAATTATGCACGGCATAGCTTCCGTTGGGTGAACATTCGTAACTGTTTGTGCCCTCGTAACCAGTGGGTGTAACACGAACAGCTTTGCTTTTGCCATCCATTTTTACTTTGTACAGATAACGTTGAATCGGATTATCGGGCGATGCAATAAAATACAATTCATTCTTTGCTTCATCTACTGCACTGATGGTTGCAATATCGTAGTTACCAACAGTGAGCAATGTTTCTTTTCCTTCACGTGTTACTTTGTAAATATGCCGCCAGCCATCTTTTTCACTCACCCACAAAAATGCTTTCCCTTTTTCAATAAACTCCCAGCCACGTGGATCATCATCGTTCCAGCGGCTTTTAATATCGATCCATGCTTTATCTGTTTCCGTATAAAACTGTTTTGCTTCGCCTGTTGCTGCATTGCAGAAATAAAGCTTGCTCTCGTTTTGTTTTCGGTTGAGTTGCTGTACGATCAATTCATTTGCTCCGCTCCATTCCATACGTGGCAGGTAATTGTTAGCTGCATCGCCGGGAATATTCATCCAAACAGTTTTTCCATCGTCAATATTCACCACGCCAATTTTTACAGGTGATGGCTGTTCACCCACTTTCGGATATTCAACCGGAATTACTTTCGAATAAATATCATCGGTTGTATTGAGCATGTAATAATCTTTGATCTGGTTGGCATCCACCTGCCAGTACGCTATACTTTTGCTGTCGGCACTCCAGCGGAAACCATCCCGGCAGCCAAACTCTTCTTCATACACCCAATCAAACGTACCATTGATGAGTTTTTTGGTATTGTTTGTTGATGTGAGAACAGTAGCTGCACCCGTTGCTACATCTTCCACATAAATATTATTGGCATGCACATACGCTACTTTCTTTCCATCGGGCGAAAGTTTTGCATACAGCAGTGATTGAGCTGGTTTGTCTTTTCCGATCTGTTGCAGTTTGCCCGCAGCCACATTGTACAGCCAGTAATCGCCACGGGTGTTGTAACGCCACACACGGGCTGTGTTGGTAAAGATGAGCACTTGTTTTTCATCGGCACTGGTGGTAAAATCTTTAATGCTGATCCTGTTTGCTTTCAATGCATCGGCAGGCACAATTAATTTTTGTGCGCCGGTTTTAAAGTTGGTACTTACAACAGCGTTGTTATCGTTTTCATAAAGACCATTGTTATCGGCTGTCCATTTTATTTTATCGGCTTTAAACTGAGCCCCTGCTAAAAATCCAAGGAGCAAAAAACAAAATCCAAGAAAGAAATGCTTCATATTGTTGAATTGAATGTTCGAATATAATCAAAACACAAATTGTAACTTGCAGCAGTTATGGAAGCGAAAGAAAAACTCCGCATCGATAAATATCTATGGTCTATCCGGCTGTTTAAAACACGCAGCCAGGCAGCAGCTGCCTGCGAAAGCGGTAAGGTGAAATACAATGGCGACAGCTGCAAAGCATCAAAGCTGGTGAGTGCGGGTGATGAGTATGAAGTAAAGACCGAGGCCAAACGCTGGCGTATTAAAGTAACCAGCCTGTTGCACAACCGTGTGCAGTACAGCGAGGCAGTAAAATATTACATTGATATTACTCCCGCTGAAGAGCTGGAACGCATCCGGTATTTAGCATCGTCGTTCCATACCGGTAAACGCCTGAGCAAAGTTGGACGACCAACCAAGAAAGAGCGAAGAGATCTGGATGATTTTATGGAAGATTAATTATCCGTCGCCGGTAAATCATCACTGCTGTAATAGTTGTTCTGAATTTCGAAGTACAACACTTCTTTACCTCCTGTAATTTTAAAGCGTGTAATTTTATCCGGCAAACCATTCAAGCGGTAAAGCGTTTCCTCAATCCACAAATCGCCCTGCTTTTTTTTCCGGAATATTTTTTTGACTATTACTCCTGCAGTATTATATACTCTTTCCAGTTCGTATTTTTCGAGATTATAATAATTATCTTTTTTCATTCTCACAATTGCTTTGGCACGCTCAGGTCCGGTTAATTTAAAATCACTTTGCAATACCGGCAGTCCATTCATAAGAACACGCTTGGTAAAGATATTATTCAGCGTATCCATTCGAAACTCCCAATCATCCTGTGGTGCATACACACTTGCATGATCTTCGAACAGGTAAACTTCATTGAAAAAAAAGTGACGGGTAAAGCTGTCTTTCAACGACAGGTTCGTTCCATTGAAATCGTAGTTCATTGTAAATATCTTAGGGGCTGGATTTTCATCCGGCCAAATATGAACAACCTGTTCTTTCAGAATTTCAGACATATAGTCAATGTTCTCTTTGTATTTTAAACCAACACCTGCCAGTTTCTGAAAAGTCTGCACAGTATTCGTTGCAGGCGATGTTGTGGTAACGGTTTGCCCGTTAACATCGTTTATCAATAAC
>JAACZX010000656.1 GCA_009996555.1 Chitinophagaceae bacterium
CATAAAGTAAATATTCTTTATACTGCACCAACAGCTATCCGCAGCTTAATGGGTTTTGGATTAGATCCATTAAAAGGAAAAGATCTTTCCTCGTTAAAAATATTGGGCACCGTTGGTGAACCCATTAACGAAGAAGCATGGCATTGGTATGATGAACATGTGGGCAAAGGAAAATGTCCTATTGTTGATACATGGTGGCAAACTGAAACAGGTGGTTGTTTAATTTCAAACATGGCAGGAGTAACACCGGCAAAACCAAGTTGGGCAACGTTGCCTATGCCGGGTGTGCAACCGATTCTTGTTGATGAAAATGGAAAGGAAGTAACAGAGCCTGATGAAGATGGAATGATCAAAGGCAACCTTTGCATTAAAGCGCCATGGCCTGCAATTCTCCGTACAACTTATGGCGATCATGAACGGTGCAGGCAAAACTATTTTGCAACGTATGAAAATTTATATTTTACAGGTGATGGTGCATTGAAAGATGCCGATGGCAATTTCCGCATCACCGGTCGTGTTGATGATGTATTGAATGTAAGCGGCCATCGTATTGGTACAGCTGAAGTGGAGAATGCCATCAACATGCATGCTGGTGTTGTTGAAAGTGCAGTGGTTGGTTATCCGCATGATGTAAAAGGCCAGGGTATTTATGCGTATGTGATCTATGGACACATGCATAATGATGATGAAGAGCTTACACGAAAAGATATTCTGCAAACAGTAACACGTGTAATTGGACCTATTGCAAAGCCGGATAAGATCCAATTTGTAAAAGGCTTGCCAAAAACAAGAAGCGGAAAGATCATGCGTCGTATTCTCAGGAAAATTGCTGAAGCTGAGTTGTCAAGTTTAGGCGATACATCCACTTTGCTCGATCCCGGCGTTGTAGATGAAATTGTAAAAGGTAAATTATAAAAAAAGAAACCCCCGCTTTAGCAGGGGTTCTTTTTTTACAACATGGGCTTTGGGTAAACTCCTGTTGTAATCGTTATTCTAAAGGCATTTTGGCAAACCATAATGTTTTACCGTTTTTGTTTTCCCCGAGGTAAACGATCTGACCTTTGCCAATTGGTAAAGAAGGATATTTATTGTTTACATAGTAGTCTGTTTTTCCCTGCCCCAGCTGTACAAAATTGCCAATGGTAGCAGCGTCCACATTAATTTTGGTGACATTTGGATACAGCAGGAATTTGTATTTGCTTTCGCCTAATTCTTTTTCCTGTTTCCATCCTTTCATTTCCATGATGGTCCAGTAAACCGATTTACCATCGCTGCTTTCCATGATCATTTGATTATTGGGCGATGTTTTTGCTTCTTTATCATTTTCTTCACGACGTACACCATACGATGCACGCAATACACCATTGCCGCCAAAGTGCATCATAATGATATCTTCATATTCAGGACCGCCATTGCCGCCGCCTATTGAACCAAGTCCGCCAAATTTCACAACATGCCCGCCATTTTTTGGTTTTGTGTATTTCTGTCCGGCCAGGAGAATGTCACCATTGCTCAATACTTTAATATCGGCCACCTTAAACTTACGACCTGTATATTCCGGGTTCTTTTTTTGTGAAGGAGGTGATTGTGATTTTTTTTCAAAATCATCTAATGTGTTATTGCTTACAAATGCAACTTTACCGCCACTGATCTTTACGATCTGAAAACCTTTTGCTTTAAATTTTTCAATTTCATCGTCACGCATATTTACAGGTGCAGTAAATTTTTCGTTGTAATAGTCATCTGCTTTATCACCTGTGGCACCCATGATCAATACATCTTCACCAACAGTTATAAACATGTTGCCATTGAAGATGCCTGTTTTTGAAGCTACGCTGATACGTTCTTTAATTGATCCATCGGCACTAACACGCACATAGGTATAATTGGTAGCATTCGGGTCGGCAACATTTTTATATCCTTTACCACCCATTGGTGCAAATAGTAAAAGCACATCACTGTCTGTATCTGCATCATCATCCTGATCGTCGGTACTGGCAGATACAAGTGTTTGCGGATGCTCAAATTTCACCAGCTGGTCGGCAATCTTATTTAGCTCAGGATCGAAGCGGAGAATATGAATTTCTGTACCCATCTTCAGCGTATTGCCTAAACCTGTTCCTTTATCGCCTGCAATAATGAGGATGTTGCCCGAGCCGCCTTGCTCTGCATGGCCAATGTACTGGAACTTACCACCATCATCACTCTTTGGTTTTATTTTTTCACCAAACGTAATCTTGGTATCGTATCCGCCCCAAAACCAGTTCCATTTTTTCTTGTAGATCTTTCGCTTTAAAATAAGTGTGCCCAGCATATTGGGCTCAACAGTTACTGCATCAAATGTGTATTCTTCTCCTTTATCTGCTTTATAGCCTTTCAAACGCTCAAGGGGTACTTCGCTTTCTTCTACCTTTTTAAAGTTGAAATCAAGATCAAAGAAATAGGTTTCAAACTTTGCTTTTTTACCGGTTGCTTTCGTAACATAGGTCATGCTAAGCTCATTCTTGCTTTCATTAACTGTGGGTTCGTAGAGATAACCTTTGTTTGCTTTTTTTGAAATTTCGTGCGTGCCTTCTTTAGAAAGCTGTTGTGCCTGTAGTGTAACACTACTGCCTGCCAGGAGAAAAAGCAGGGCATAAATTGGTTTCATGTTGTTGTGGAGTTTGAAACCAAATAACGTAATAGGTTTTGATTGTTTTTATACCCGTGAGCGGGTATTTTAATGCAGGATGCTCACTTCTGTACCAATGGGTAACAGATCGTACAACTCTTTTGCATATTCCCGTTTGGTGGAAACGCAACCCAGTGTCCAGTTGTAGTAGTAGTCAATAAAACGATCTTCGTTGCGGCGTGTGGCGTGTATGCCAATGCCGCCACCTGGTTTGGCATTTGCCGGAATGATCCCTTGCGATTTACGTGCATAAAATTTTTCAAGATCACTGTTGGTGGGATAATCAAGCAGAAGAAAATGCCCCCATTCAGAGTGGATCTTTTTTGCAATGATCTTATAATTTCCTTCCGGTGTGCGCCTGTCTCCTTCCATCATTTTGTCGCTTAGTTCACTTGAGCCAAACACAACAGGAATGGTAAATAGCCAGCCTTCCTCGTCATACACTTTCAATTCATATTTGCTTTTATCGATCACCACTTTGTAATAAGCTGATGTTCTTGCGGAAGGTTTGTGAACAGATGTTTTGCTGCGGTGAAAAAAACTAAAACCTGACAGCGTAAGCATCAGCACAGAACAAAAAACGAGCGGGGTTG
>JAACZX010000300.1 GCA_009996555.1 Chitinophagaceae bacterium
AGTCTTGACTTTTGCTTATAATAAACAGCAATGTTTGAAATAATGGCAGCTACTGCACCAATGAAAATACTTTGTGGAATAGCTACAAAACCTGCTGCCGGAGTAATGGCCACAAGACCAACTACAGCACCAATACAGAATCCAAGTACAGAAGGTTTTTTACCACGTAAAACATCAAAAAACATCCAGCTTAAACCCGCTGCTGCTGCTGCTGTGTTTGTTGTTGCAAAAGCAGATACTGCCAAAGGACCTGATGATACTGCAGAACCTGCATTGAAACCAAACCAGCCAAACCAAAGCAACCCTGTACCAATAAGCACATAAGGAACGTTTGCAGGTGGAATTTCTTTGTTTTCCATGTGTACTTTTCTGCGCTTTAATACCAGTGCGCCTGCAAGGGCAGCACAACCAGCTGAAATATGAACAACTGTACCTCCGGCAAAATCAAGAGCTCCCATTTTAAAGAGGAAACCATCAGGATGCCAGCTCCAGTGTGCAAGTGGCGCATACACTAATAATGAAAATAGTACAGTAAACAGGATATAGGATGTAAAACGGATACGTTCTGCAACGGCACCAACAACAAGACCAGGAGTAATAATTGCAAACATCATCTGAAAAGTTGCAAACAATGCAATCGGAATAGTTGGAGCACCACCCCATGGAGCACCATTGCTGATGTTTTTAAAGAACATGAATGTAGATGGGTTCCCGATAAAGCCGCCAATGGAATCGCCAAAAGCAAGACTGAAACCTACTACTACCCAAAGCACACCTACAACGCCAGCTGCCACTACGCTTTTGATCATGGTAGAGATAACATTCTTACGGTGCACCATACCGCCGTAAAAAAATGCGAGGCCGGGGGTCATTAAAAATACCAGTGCGGTTGATACTAAAATCCAGGCAATATCTGCCGGAACATACACACCTTCTTTATCCTCAAAAAGAGGAGAAGTTGGAATAAAGATGGAAGCAATTGCCACCAGCGCCAAAACAAGAAATGGCGCAATTTGCCGGGGAGTTACTTTTTTAATCATGGTCTATCGATTTTTGGTTTAGATATTAATTAATTTTATAATTAATTATTATTTAACTAAACTACATATAAAAAATAATAGCACCGGTTAGTTTTTATCACATTTTATTAATTTTAATATCTACTGAATGACAATAAAAAAACAGGTGCAAGTTTATTATTATCAATAACTTACACCTGTTCTAACCATTTGGGCGTCATAAAAGCCCAAAATAAACTCTTGAATTAAATCAAAGAAAAAGTAGCTGTTCGGTCTTTTGTTTCTAATAATGATGCTCCGGAAAGAAACTCATCAACCTTTCTTGCACATTCTCTGCCTTCGCTGATAGCCCACACCACCAGTGACTGACCACGGCGCATATCGCCTGCCGTAAACACTTTATTGATGTTGGTTTTATATTCTTTCTCTGTAGCTTTTACATTTTTGCGATCATCTAACTCAACACCTAATTGTTCGAGCAAACCAACATACTGGGGATTTACAAAACCCATTGCTAATAAAGCCAGTTCGCAGGGAATGGTGCGTTCGCTTCCTTCCAGTTCAACAAATGAAGAGGGACGACCATCATCACCACTCTTCCATTCCAGGTCAACGATTTTTAATGCTTTGAGGTTTCCGTTATCATCGCCAATAAATTCTTTTGTAGCAATAGCCCATTTACGATCAGCACCTTCTTCATGTGACGAAGATGTTTTCAACGTCATTGGATAAGTTGGCCAAGGCATAAACTGTGTACGATCTTTTGGCGGCATTGGCATTAACTCAAACTGTGTAACAGATGTTGCTTTATGACGGTTACTTGTACCAACACAATCGCTACCTGTATCACCACCACCAATCACCACAACATTTTTACCTGTTGCAAAAACATCTTCCGGAAGAATATTGCTTTCAATAGCAGCATTCGCCAAAGGATCGAGATTGGCATTGCGTTTATTCTGTTGTTTCAGGAATTGCATGGCATAATAAACTCCTTTCAACTCACGGCCAGGCACATTTAGATCACGTGGTACAGTTGAACCACCAGCTAAAACAATTGCATGATACTCACGCAAGAGATCGTTCACGCTTACATTCACACCAACATTGGCGTTGCACTTGAATGTGATCCCTTCATCTTCCAATACTTTCAAACGGCGATCAATCACCCATTTTTCCAGTTTAAAATCAGGGATACCATAGCGTAACAAACCACCTGCCTGGTCATCACGTTCAAACACTGTAACAGTATGACCTGCATAATTCAATTGTGCAGCTGCAGCTAATCCAGCAGGACCACTACCAACCACTGCTACTTTTTTTCCTGTGCGTTTGTTGATCTTCTTTGGCTGAACAAAACCTTTATCAAAAGCAATTTCAATAATATGCTTTTCAATTTCCTCAATAGCAATAGCAGGTTGGTTGATACCTAACACACATGCAGTTTCGCAAGGTGCAGGACAAATTCTTCCTGTAAACTCAGGGAAATTATTTGTTGAAGTAAGAATATCGTATGCTTCCTGCCATTCTTTACGATACACTGCATCATTGAATTCAGGAATAACATTACCTAAAGGACAACCATTGTGACAAAAAGGAACACCGCAATCCATGCAACGTGCACTTTGCTGGTTGAGCTTTTCATCGGGATAGCGATTGACAAATTCATTGTAATCAGTTATCCTTTCTTCCACACTTCTTTTAGTTGGAAGCTCCCTTGTAAATTCTAAAAACCCGGTTGGCTTACCCATGAGAACTTATTATTTTTTCCGTTTCTTAGTTAGTAATAATTATTTGCCTACAGTGATCGTTTGCTGGTTCTTGAGCACCACTTTCTTGTAATCACTTGGGAACACTTTTACAAAATGCTGCAGTTGGTTTTCAAAATCATCCAATACAAATTTTGCAACAGTACTTCCTGTGTATTCATAATGCTTGCTGATCATTTGCTTTAATTCTGCAACATCATCATCACCTACCGGATCAAGATCAACCATTTCTTTATTACAGTTAATGGCAAACTTTCCTTTTACATCATACACATAAGCAATACCGCCGCTCATACCTGCTGCGAAGTTGCGGCCTGTATCTCCGAGTATCACTACACGTCCACCAGTCATGTACTCGCAACCATGATCACCAACGCTTTCAACAACCACACTTGCACCTGAGTTACGCACGGCAAAACGTTCACCGGCTTTACCACGAATAAATGCTTCACCATCTGTTGCAC
>JAACZX010000657.1 GCA_009996555.1 Chitinophagaceae bacterium
TTTGCTGTGCATGCAGTGCAAGCTCTTTACAATCGGTTAAACAAGTTCCACCAAGTAACGGCATCACAATAAAATCTGCATCATTTTTCGTTACGGCAGCCCATGCTTCTGCCACAGCTTTCTTTTCAATTAATGATAAAGAAACGCCTTCGCCTGTTGATCCGCAAATGAACGCACCTTTTACGCCGTTTGCTTTCAACATTTTATAATATGCAGGAATAATTGCAACATTAAGCGAACCATCTTTGTGCATGGGTGTAAATGGTGCGGCAATCAATCCCTCTAATTGTTTTCTGTTCATATACACAAGTGCTAAAATTTACAAAAAGATTTTAAAACCGGGGGCAAGACTACCCCCGGGTAAACTAACTGCTGATTATAAAAATTTATTTCTATGGTTTTGACGTGGGATAACCCGGTGTTTGATTAACCAGCGGATCATTCGTCCATATTGCGGCTTCAATTGGCCAAAGAACTTTAAATGCCTGTGTGGCTTTATTCAATACGCCGTAAGGATGACTGGCACTGATAAATACCAGTGGCTCGGTACTGTATTTCATTCTTCTTAAATCGTACCAGCGTTTGCCTTCATACACAAACTCTTTACTACGTTCTGCAAAGATGGCCAGTTCATTTGCATCTTTTGATCCGTTTACAAATGGTGTTGGATCATTCGCCGCACCAGCAAATGCTCTGTCACGGATAGCTTTAATATATTGAGTAGGGTCTCCGCCTTCTGCATTTACAATTTCTGCTAACATTAATAACCTGTCTGCTTCACGGTAAACGGGCCAGTCGTCTGTAAACATTCTGATGTTTGCTGAATTCATGATTCCAATGAATTTTACCAATGCTGTGTTCCTGATATTCACCACAACATTTGGAGGTGTACCGCTTGTTCTGTAATAATCATAAAACGTAGCATTTCTTCTTGTATCTGCTAATTGATACGTTTGAAACAGTTCAAATGTGTAGCCATAACGCTGAATGGGCTGTGCCGTGGAAGTACCAATGTTGAGCGGATCGATTAACGTTGGCGACACTGTTGTTGAATCTTTTACATGTCTGCTGTTGAAGTTAAACAGATCGTAGAGGAAAAAAGAATAGTTGGTGCCCATCGTTGCTTCTCCATCACGGTAACGGATAGCAAAAATAATTTCACTATTGTCTTTTGTTTTAAACACGTTGGCAAAATTGCTGAGCAGCGAAAGACCGGTGATACTATTCAGTGCCGTTTTAGCCTCTGCAAGATCAGCTGTTGTGTTATATACTTTTGCAGACCACAGATAGACTTCACCTTTCAGCATTAATGCTGCCTGTGGGTTCCACTGTGTTTTGTCGGAAGAAGCAGCCGTTCCAAACAATGTGATTGCTTTGTTTACATCTGCTTTTACTGCTGCTAAAATTTCTGCTTCGGTTGACCTTGCCTTACGAAGTGTAACCGCATCAATGTTCCCTTTCAAGGCTTCCGGTTCTAATACTAATGGAACACCGCCATAGGTACGTAACAAATGAAAATAATAGTATGATCTCATTGCATATGCTTGGCCTAACAAGAAGTCTTTTTTAGCAGCTGGAATGAAATCGATTGCTGTAACCTTATTTATAAAAAGATTGAGCTGAAGAATTGGCCCGTAAAAACCAGCCCAGCTACCAACTCCTGCAGAAGTTTCAAGGATTGCCTGGTTTATAATCGTCAATTCATTTAATGATGCACCTGTGCGGTCAACATTACTTAAACTTCCGCCTCTCATTTCGCCAAGGCGAAAAAACATAAATTGATTATTACGGAACTGGTTGTGAAGACCTACCATAAAGTTGGTTACCTGTCCTTCCGTTTTCCAAAAGTTACCATCGCCATAATAATCCTCCGGAGCAAGCTCCAATGTTTTACGGCATGATGATGCAGCAAGCGCCAGCATCGTTATGCATAGTATATATCTAAATTTTTTCATTATCTGATAAATTTATGTTTTGATTAAAAGGTGAGATTAGCTCCAAAAACCAATTGTGTTGGTATGGTGTAAGCACTGCTTTGAAACCCGGTACGTTCGGGTAAATTCAACAGGCTGTTTGTGATATAACCCAGGTTTTGACCTGTAACAGTAAGTCTCAGTCCACCAATCTTAGCCTTGCTTAAGAATTTGGATGGTAAAGAGTAACTCAATGAAACTTCCCTGAAGGCGAGGTAACTTGAGTTCACAAAAAACATACTGCTTGGCCGGTCCATGTTTTTGGTATTGAGTTGATCGGCCCAGGTATAACGTGGGTATTTCGCATTCGGGTTATCCGGCGTCCAGGTTTGTTTTACAAGATCAGTTGCATTAAACTCACCCTGTGCCATTGTCATTGACCACATCTGCTGGAAATCCTGTTGAATATGGCCTAAAGCAAAATCAAGACGGGCAAAAAGGCTGAAACCTTTCCACGATACAGTCGTGTTGAAACCACCTGTCCAACGGGGAAGAGTGCGACCTAATGAAACCCTGTCACGATAATCGATCGTATCATTCTTATCAATATCCTTCCACATAACATCGCCTAGTTGTGTAGGAACATACAGTGGGTTGTTTGCCGGGCGGCCTGCATTTAAATTATACTGATTGATTAATTTCTGACTTGCTACACCACGACCTGCACCACCGTTTTGATAAGCGGCTTTGGCTGCTTCATCAACCTTGTTATAGTTTTCAAGATCTTTTTGCGTTCTGATAATACCTTCTGCAACAAAGCCAAATATTTCGCCCCATTCCTGACCTTCCTGGAAACCGCCAACCCATATTACTTTACCGGTTCTTGGATCATAGATCTGTTCTCCACCTTGCCTGTTTTTGTCATTGCCATTATAAGGAAGTTTCAGGATCGTATTTTTATTCCAGGCAGCATTTGCGCTTACCTCCCACTTAACATCTCTTTTTTGAAGTATTTTATAGCCTGCTTCAATTTCAAAACCTCTGTTACGCATACTTCCGTTATTCGTTCTTACACTGTTAACGCCGGAAGAACTGGGCAAACTCACAAAAGCAAGTTTATCGTCAGTAATTCTGTTATAGTAAGCAAAAGATGCATTTAACCTGTTGTTGAATAAACCTAAATCGGCACCCACTTCAGTTGTATTTGTTTTCTCCCACCTTAATGAAGGGTTTGCTAATGATGATAATAAGAAACCGATATTACCATTATAAGCAGTTTGAGAACCATAAGAGCCCTGCACTTCATACAAGCCAATAGCATTGCTGGTTCCAATAC
>JAACZX010000301.1 GCA_009996555.1 Chitinophagaceae bacterium
GTGTTACAACAATTCAAAGCACATGTAAATGGTTTAATGCAATACCAGGATGGTACCGGCTTCTGGCATCAGTTGTTAGACAGAAGTGATTCCTATCTTGAAACATCTGCAACTGCTATTTATGCGTACTGTATTACACATGCCATTAACAAAGGATGGATCGATGCTATGACCTATGCACCTACAGCCATCCTTGCATGGAATGCAGTAACCACAAAAGTAAATAAGCAGGGACAGGTTGAAGGTACTTGCGTTGGTACAGGTATGGCTTTTGATCCTGCATTTTATTATTACCGTCCGGTGAATGTATTTGCGGCACACGGTTACGGCCCGGTTATTTTAGCCGGTGCTGAAATTTATCAATTACTTAATCAATTCAAATTTGAGATCAACGACAGTTCACTGCAATTGTCGAAAAAGTGATGAGCAGGCGTCACGTCAGACGCCCTCGTCGGACGGATTCAGTTGAATGCAGACAGTTGAAAAAAACAAGACCTGAATGAAAGAAAAAGTTTGTTTATCTTTTTTACTAATGATAATAGTTGTGCAGGCAACTGCACAACAAAGTTATAAGTTCGATTTTGGCAATGGTCGTGTAAAGAAGGGTTACACCGCTGTTACACCCGACTCGAAATTTGCCAATGAAAAAGGATATGGATTCACAACAGAATCGGAAGTGATTGCTGTTGATCGTGGTGGTAAAACGGTGAATGATGATTATATCACCTCTGCCAAACCATTTTATTTTTCGGTGAATTTGCCCGATGGTAATTATGATGTAAAAATTATCCTCGGCGATAAAAAAGGAACATCTGCTACAACTGTTCGGGCAGAATGCCGTCGTTTATTTTTAGAAAATATCCGCACAGCAAAAGGAAAATTTGCTACTGAATCATTTACGGTGAATGTGCGTGACAGTTTGATCCGTGATGCAAAAGGGAATATTGTAAAAGCAGTAAAGCTCAAGCCAAGAGAATACGAATACCTGCACTGGGATAATTTTCTTACAATCGAATTCAACGATTCATTGCCGAAAGTCTGTGCTATTGAGATTACACCGAATAAAACAGCACCCACTATTTTCTTAGCAGGTAATTCAACAGTAGTTGATCAAAGTCGTGAGCCTTGGGCGGCATGGGGACAAATGATCCCTCGTTTTTTTGCGCCGGGTAAAGTTGCTGTTGCCAATTATGCAGAGAGTGGGGAAGCGCTCAATTCTTTTTTAAGTGCAAGACGTTTGGAAAAGATATTGAGTTTAATGAAAGCCGGCGATTATCTGTTTATTGAGTTTGGGCATAATGATATGAAACAAAAAGGCCCCGGCATCGGCCCATTCACTTCGTATAAAAAACTGTTGAAGCAATATATTGCTGAAGTAAAAAAGAAAGGTGGAATTCCTGTATTGGTCACATCGATGCATCGCAGAAATTTTGATAAAGACGGAAAGATCATCAATACATTATTGGAATATCCTGAAGCGGTTCGTCAGACAGCCAAGGAAGAAAATGTAGCAATGATTGATCTCAACGCTATGAGTAAAGTATTGTACGAAGCATGGGGACCAACAAAATCAGTTAAAGCATTTGTGCATTACCCGGCAAATACATTTCCCGGTCAAACAACTAAGCTGGAAGACAATACACATTTCAGTACCTACGGTGCTTACGAACTGGCGAAGTGTATTGTGAAAAGTATCAAAGAACAGAATCTGCCATTGGCACAATTCTTACGTTCGGATATTGCAGCATACGATCCTGCAAGTCCTGCTGCATTTGAATCGTTCTATTGGCCGTTGAGTTCGTTTATTACTTCAACAAAGCCAGATGGAAATTAGTAACCTTCAATTATTTTTTATGAAACGATTCGTCGGCATGTCTGTTTTGTTTTTCCTGCTTGTATCTGTTTGTAAGGTTAATGCTCAAATCGGTAAACGTTTTCCATCGGAGCGAAAAGAAGTGAAAGACCCTGTAACAGGTGCACGACTTGTGTTTTTGACATCCACACAAGCCGGTGATTCAAAAATTTATCAAACACATAATCAATGGACGAGTGATGGTGAATGGCTCATCTTTCGAAGCAACCGTGCCCGCAACGAAGCATTAGCCGTGAATGAAAAAACGGGTGAGATGGTGCAGGTAACCGAAGGTGGTTACACCGGCATGCTCAACATTGCACGCAAAAGCATGAAGCTGTATTTCATGCGTTACCCTCAACGTGATACAGCACGAAGAACACAAAGCGATACAACACGCAGAAGAAATCCGATCCCCTTACAAATTGTTGAAGTTGATCTGGCTAAAGTATTTGCCGACAGTAAAGCAGGGAAGATGCAGCCGGCACATATTTATCAACGTATCTGCGGCACTATTCCCATTGAACTGGAAGGCGGTGGTGATATGGCATTGGATGGCGATGAAGAATGGGCTTATTTCCGTGTGGGAAAAAATGCAGCGGCAAAACAGTTACCTGCAGGAACAAAACCTGCTGACAATTTCGGGCCACGCAACATGGGTGCAGGACCAAACGGTATTGCAGCGATGAATGTGTTGACAGGCGAACTAAAATATGTGGTATCAGTTCCCTTTCAGATCGGACATATACAAAGTAATCCGTGGATGCCCGGTGAGATTGTGTTTTGTTGGGAAACCGGTGGTAAATCACCACAACGTACATGGACGGTGAAACGTGATGGAACCGGCCTTCGTCCGTTATATCCTGAAGCCGATTATGAATGGGTAACACATGAAGCTGTGATTGGAAAAGATGAAGTGGCGATAGCGATTATGGGTCACCGTAAGATCGGTGGCGTTGATACAACAGGTACAGGCGTGGGCGGAGCCAATCCCGGACAAGATGCTGCATGGGGCCCAAGTGGCACCAGAGAAAAACCGACAGGTTTGGCCATTGTAAATCTGCGTACAAGAGAAAGTTATATTGCCGGACAAACAAAAAGCGGAAGTGGTTTGTGGCATGTGAGTGGATCGCCCGATGGACGCTGGGCTGTAGGCGATGATTTTGCACGCAACATTTATCTCATCGATAGAAACAACAATGAAATGATCTTGTTATCTGCAGGGCATAAAACAACTGCAGCAGATCATCCGCACCCCACCATGAGTGATGATGGAGCAAAAATTCAGATTCAATCGGCGATGTTATCAGCAGACGGACGATCAATGAACATCTGTATTATTTATTTGCCAGAAGAATGGTTGAAGCGAACATACAAGTAACATGAAACGAT
>JAACZX010000302.1 GCA_009996555.1 Chitinophagaceae bacterium
TGGTGGATCAGTTGATAAAACGAGTGCTGACCATTTGTACCCGGCTCACCCCAAATGATAGGACCGGTACTATAGTCAACTTTATTGCCGTTGCGATCAACATACTTACCATTACTTTCCATATTACCCTGCTGGAAGTAAGCTGCAAAGCGGTGCAGGTATTGGTCGTAAGGAAGAATAGCCTCACTTTTTGCATCAAAGAAGTTTACATACCATGTGCCAAGCAAAGCCATGATCACCGGAATATTTTTATCGAAGGGAACAGTGTTGAAATGTTCATCAGCTGCATAAGCACCTTTCAGCAGTTCTTCAAAATTGTTATAGCCAATTGTTAATGCAATGGATAAACCAATGGCACTCCACAAGCTGTAACGGCCGCCAACCCAATCCCAGAACTCAAACATATTGGCTTTGTCAATACCAAACTTCACCACTTCTTTTTCGTTGGTAGATAATGCAGCAAAATGTTTCGCAACAAATGCTTCGTTTTTTGCATGCTGCAAAAACCAGCTTCTTGCACTATGTGCATTCGTCATGGTTTCCTGCGTGGTAAATGTTTTGGACGCAATAAGGAATAATGTTTCATCTGCAGTTACTTTCTTCAGCGTTTCTGCAATATGTGTTCCATCCACATTACTTACAAAGTAGGTTTCAATGCCGTCAACCCAGTAAGGTTTCAGCGCTTCGGTTACCATCACAGGGCCAAGATCACTTCCACCAATACCAATGTTCACAATGTATTTGATCTTTTTGCCGGTATAACCTTTCCATTCGCCACTGTGAATGTTTGCACAAAAAAGTTTCATTTGCTCCAACACTCGTTTAATGTCGGGCATCACATCTTTTCCATCTGTCAAAACAGGGTTGCCAGAAAAATTACGGAGTGCAGTATGCAGCACAGCACGTTTCTCGGTATGATTGATCACATCTCCACCAAACATTTTTCCAATGGCCTCTTTCACCTTACACTCATCTGCTAACTGTTGCAGTAGTTGCATGGTTTCTTCATTAACAATATTCTTGGAGTAATCGAAAATGATATCACCATCTGTTATACTGAACTTCTGAAAACGGTTGGCATCTGTTGCAAATAATTGTTTCATGTGCACCTGTTTCATGTGTGCAGCATGTGCAGCTAACTGTTGCCAGGCTGTTGTTGTAATGGGGTTGATCGATGCGAGCATGTTAGTTATGTTTAGGTTTTTATCAGCAGATCAGTTGGTCAATTTGCTGATGGAAATTTCTTTGTCTTTGTGTAGTTGTTCAATCAATTTATCCAGTCCGTCGAATTTCACTTCTGCACGCAGGTGATATTTTACAAACACTTTTAAATGCCTGTTGTAAATATCTTCTGCAAAATCAAACAGGTTTACTTCCACCGTTTTGGTAGTACCATCAACAGTTGGCCTTGTGCCAATGTTCATCATTCCTTTCAGTATTCTTGCATCACCTTCCACCTGTGCTTCTACAGCATACACGCCATTTGCAGGTACCAGTTTATCCTGGTCCTGTATCTGCAGATTAGCAGTGGGGTAACCAAGTTTTCGTCCCAGTTTATTTCCTTCCACCACATATCCACGAAAAAAATAAGTATAGCCCAAAAGCTGGTTGGCATTTTCAACATCGCCTGCGGAAATGGCACGACGGATTTTTGTTGAACTTACAGCTACTTCATTCATGAGCTGTTGTGGAATTTCTTTCACACTGTAATGATATTCTTCGCCCATCTTTTCCAGCAAACGAAAATCGCCTTCACGGTTGTTACCAAACTTATGATCGTAACCAATAATAATGAGCGATGGATGAAAACGATCCACCAGGAAATCCTTGATGTATTGCTGAGCTGTTTGCTCCGAAAATTCTTTGTTGAAAGGAACCACAACCAGGTTATCTAATCCCTGCTGTTTGAGTAGCTCAATACGTTCTTCCAGTGTCGTAAGCTCGGGAGTGTAAGTTTCTGGCTGTACAATTTTGCGGGGATGGGGGTAAAAACTGATGAGGATCGATTCGCCTCCTTTTTCTCTTGCTTCAGCACAAAGTTGCTTAATGATCTGTTGATGCCCAAGATGAACGCCATCGAAGGTGCCGATGGTCACTACGGCATTCGTAAAAACGGGCAGCTGCTGCAGACTTCTGTAAACCTTCATAATTTGAAGGCACAAAAGTAACACATTTGATGTGTGGAAGTGTTAGTTTTGCGGCTCATAAACAAAGCGGCATGTCATTATACAATAAACGGGGCGTTTCGGCACAAAAGGAAGAAGTACACAAGGCGGTAGAGCATCTTGACCAGGGGTTGTACCCAAATGCTTTCTGCAAACTTTATCCTGATTACCTGGGTGGCGATGCTGATTGGGTGAACGTAACGCATGCCGATGGTGCCGGTACCAAAAGTATTTTGGCTTATTTGTATTGGAAAGAAACCGGCAATAAATCGGTTTGGAAAGGTATTGCGCAGGATGCCATTGTAATGAATCTTGATGACCTGCTTTGTGTTGGTATCTACGATAATATTTTATTCTCTTCAACAGTTGACCGTAATAAAACATTGATCCCGGGTGAAGTGCTGGAGCAGATCATTCATGGATCGGCTGAATTGTTTGCACAACTGAAAGAATACGGCGTGAACATTCATTACCTAGGTGGCGAAACGGCCGATGTGGGTGATGTGGTGCGTACCATTGCAGTAAACGGAACCATGACGGCACGCTGGCCAAAGAACAAAGTGATCAGCAACGATAAGATAAAAGCTGGTGATGTAATTGTGGGTCTGGCTGGATTTGGACAGGCAAATTATGAAACATCGTACAACAGTGGTTTAGGCAGCAATGGTTTAACAAGTGCACGACATGATGTGCTGGAGAAATATTATGCGCATCATTTCCCTGAAACATTTGAATCGAAGTTAAGTGATGAGGTGGTGTACATTGGTAAACATCGTTTAGCTGATGAAGTTCAATTACCCAATGGTGAAACTTCTTTGATCGGTCGCTTGCTGTTATCGCCCACAAGAACATTTGCACCGGTGCTGAAAGAAATATTGCAAAATCATTTTGATGCAGTACATGGGTTGATCCATTGTAGTGGCGGCGGGCAAACCAAGTGCATGAAATATTTACCGGGGCCAATGAAGATTGTAAAAGACAATCTCTTTACGCCGCCAATCATTTTTGATTTGATCCGGGACGCTTCCGGTGCTGATGCACGTGAAATGTACCAGGTGTTTAACATGGGTACACGCT
>JAACZX010000303.1 GCA_009996555.1 Chitinophagaceae bacterium
CCATGATGAGAATAGCTGGAATGGAAGCGAATACGAGAAATATGGCGGGCTTGCATTGCCGTTAGCCGTATTCAGTTGTACATGGGCGGGTGTGCCGTTGATCTACAGCGGACAGGAATTGCCAAACAATAAACGGCTTCAGTTTTTTGATAAAGATGAAATTGAATGGACAGATGATGAACCTCGTTTGCATTTGTTTTATCAAAAACTACTTCATTTGCGCAAACAGCATGCAGTGTTTCAGGGAAGCAACAATGCCGGGATTACCTGGCGCATAGCAACAACACAGCCAGAAGAATTATTTTGTTTCATCAGGAAAAATGGAGAACATGAATTACTGGTGCTGCTGAATTTTTCAGACAAAATAATTGAATGTGAATTACACGATATGCGTGTGCGGGGCAACTTTACTGAATTGTTTTCCGGCAACACGTATAACAGTGCAGATACATTTGTGCTTGAAAAATGGGGCTACCTTGTTCTTTCAAAAACATAAAAAAATCCCCTGAAAACTCAGGGGATTTTACTTTTTGATAATTATCTCTTTTAGGGTTCGTTACGCAAATCGTTAATTGCATACTGGTACACACCTTCATAACCGGGATAAATACCTTCGATGATGATGCTGTTGCCAGCGCTTTCAATAGCCTGTTTCAGGTCTTCTACTTTCTTAACAGCCTTACCTCCTGCACGAATAATGATAAAACCTTTCTTGATGGTTGTTTGCTCAGCAATTAATCCATCACTCAATGTTTTAACAACCACGCCACCTTCTATGCCATATTCTTTTGCTTTTTTACTGTCAAGTGTTTCCAGCTCAGCACCTAATTTATCGGAAGCTGAAACTTTTACAATATCAGTATTGCCGCTGCTGTTCTTCAATGTCAACACCGAAGTTTGTTCTTTTCCGTTACGGATGTAAGTAACATTTATTTTTTGTCCGGGACGATAGCTTGCAACTGTACCAGTCAATTCATACCATGTTGCAACATGTTTCCCATCAAGCTTAATAATTTTATCGCCTTTCTTTAAACCTGCATCTTCTGCTGCACTGCTGTTCATTACTTCACCAATCACAACACCATCACCTTCTTTGATTTGTGAATCTGTTCCTTCATCAGCATTTGCTTCAGGACGAATGCCAAGAAAAGCACGTTGTACGGTGCCAAACTTAATAAGGTCGTCAACAACTTTCTTTACAATATTTACAGGAATCGCATAAGAGTAACCTGCATAAGCGCCGGTAGGAGAAGCAATAGCAGCGTTGATACCAATTAACTGCCCGGTTGTATTCACCAAAGCACCACCGCTGTTACCCTGGTTAACGGCTGCATCAGTTTGAATAAAGCTTTCAACCACATTTGCATTACGTCCTGCTTTACGTTGGTTGATACCAAGGAAACGATACTTCGCACTCACAATACCTGCCGTAACAGTTGTTTCAAGTGTTAATGGATAACCAACTGCCAACACCCACTGACCAACTTTCACCTCATCTGAATTGCCATAAAGCAAATAAGGGAAGTTCGTGCCGTCAATTTTTAAAACAGCAAGATCAGTGTTGGCATCAGTTGCAACAACCTTTGCTTTGTACTGTTTTTTGTTATTAAGTGTAACCGTTACTTCATCAGCTCCATCTACCACGTGATTGTTTGTTACAATATAGCCATCAGCAGAAATGAATACACCGCTGCCGCTGGCCATTTGCGGACGGGAATTTTGTGGTCCGCCAAAGAAATCATCAAAGAAATCATCACCAAAAATATCTCCAAACGGACTGCGGCGTTTGGTGTTGTTACTTGTTTGCGTTGGATTTGTTTTTGTTTTGATGTGCACAACTGCAGCTACAGTAGAATTTGCCGCAGCTTCAAAATCAACAGGGGCAGGTCCGCCTCCATCAAATAACCCTGCATAGTTAACAGGTAATTGTCCCTGGCTTTGCATAACAGATGAATTTCTGCTACTGAGTTTTGCATAGAGGAAAACACTTGTGAGCGCTGTAACTGCACTCACAAGCACGGTTACAATAATGTGTTTTGCTTTCATCTTATATCCTTTTTTTTTATTTTTTAGTGAATCAAAGGCTGTGCCTTTCTGTTTGTAAAATAACGAAGCTGCCATCATTTCAGCTTTACCACGAACCCACATTTAACAAACAGTTATGAAGGGTTTCGTAGATGACTATAAAGTTACAGAAGTACTGAAATTAGAGCGTAAGGATAATCATAAAATTATTGCAGAGCAGTTACAGTTGTTCATTGAAGGCATAAAAAAACCCGTCGGGTAAGACGGGCTTTCTATTAAGAAAAGAAATGTTCTGTTAAGGAAAGATACCAAGCTCAGCATAGCTGGTGGCAACCTTGTTAATAGCAACAACATAAGCAGCCGTGCGCATGTCGGGGATAGAAGGATTTTGTTTCCAGCAATCCATTACTTCATTTACAGCTGTAATCATTGTTTCTTCTAACCCACTGTTCACAAGGTCTACTTCATCCGGTCCATGCGTGATCAAAGCACGGTCTTCATGCTTTACTTTTTTTCCGCTCAGGAATTCCATTTGCCCGAGGATGTTTGTATTCATGTTCTCCGTAAAACGCTTTTCCAAACGTCCGTAACGAACATGGCTGAGGTTTTTTAACCATTCGAAATAAGATACAGTAACACCACCGGCATTCAGGAACATATCGGGCACCACCAATATTCCTTTTGCTGCAAAAATTTCATCAGCTTCAGGAGTAAGAGGGCCGTTTGCCGCTTCACCTATGATCTTTGTTTTAATACGTGGTGCATTTTCGCCGTTGATCACGTTTTCCAAAGCGGCAGGAATCAAAATGTCGCATTCTAATTCCAGTGCATCTGTATTCTTTTCGCAATTGGTAGCGCCGGGGAAATTGAGAATTGATTTCGTTTCCTGGCGATGTTTGAATACAGCTTCAACATCAAGACCATCATAATTATAAATGCTTCCTTCGTACTCAGCAAGGCCAACAATAAGTGCGCCCGCCTGCTGGAAGAATTTTGCAGAATGATAACCCACATTACCCAAACCCTGAACAATAACACGTTTGCCTTTAATGCCAACAGTTAAGCCCAGTTTGCTCATTACATCTTCCATGTTACATACTTCACGTATGCCATAGAAAACACCAAGGCCTGTTGCTTCACGGCGGCCTCTTACACCACCTTGTGAAACGGGTTTACCTGTAACACAACCTGCACCGTCTATTTC
>JAACZX010000304.1 GCA_009996555.1 Chitinophagaceae bacterium
CGAATCTTTGCCAGCCGCATTGGTAATGATGAGCTTTACTGTATAGATGCCGGGCGTTAAGTAAGTGGTTGATGGATTTTGCTGTGTGGAGATGGTGCCGTTCCCAAGATCCCAGCGCCATCCGGTAGCGCCACCGGTCGATTCATCGGTAAAACTTACAAGAAGGGGAGCACACCCACTGGTGGGTGTAGCTCTGAAAGCTGTGCTTAGCTGGCTCCAGAGCGGGGTTGAGAAAAAACACGCAAGAATACTCAGGGTGAGAATTTTGCAGGTTTTTTTCAGATATGTTGGTGTTGTGTCAGCACTTAGTTTTGCCATATTCAGTTTGGTCTTTTCTGATACAAAACGAGATATTGGGTTCTTTGAAATCGATTGAAAACAAAATTAGTTCTCATTTTCAATATTTTATAAAAATATAAACGCTATTATGCCTTGTCATTGACCGTTCAGGGTATAAACGTAATTACGTAAGGAATAATATTTACCCGGAAAGTTTAATTATTTACACAGATGTTGATAGAAAACTGTGAAAGTTTTTTGTAGTTTAAAAGTGTACACCTACCTTTGCCGTCCGAAAAATAAAAGGTCAGGAATGCCTACAATTCAACAATTAGTAAGAAAAGGAAGAGAAATCGTAAGGGCGAAAAGTAAGTCCCGTGCGCTGGATAACTGCCCGTTCCGTCGTGGCGTATGTACACGTGTGTACACTACAACGCCTAAGAAACCGAACTCAGCCCTGCGTAAAGTAGCTAAAGTACGTTTAACCAATAAGGTGGAGGTTATTGCCTACATCCCCGGTGAAGGTCACAACCTGCAGGAGCACTCAATTGTATTGGTGCGTGGCGGTCGTGTGAAAGATTTGCCAGGTGTACGTTACCATATCGTTCGTGGTTCACTTGATACTGCCGGTGTAAAAGACCGTAAGCAAAGCCGTTCTAAGTACGGAACCAAGAAAGAAAAAGCTAAAAAATAAACATTTGGCTCTGCAAAGAGCCTTAAAATTATAGTACAATGAGGAAGACGAAACCTAAAAAGATAGCGTTAGCTCCAGATCCAAAGTTCAATGATGCTTTGGTAACACGCTTTGTTAATAACCTGATGTGGCAAGGTAAGAAGAGCACTGCTTTTACTATCTTCTACGATGCTATTGATAAAGTTGCAAAAACAACAGGTGAAGACGGATATGAAGTTTGGAAAAAGGCAGTTGCTAACGTAACTCCAGCTGTTGAAGTACGCAGCCGCCGTATTGGTGGTGCTACTTTCCAGATTCCTGCTGAAGTTCGTGCCGACAGAAAAATTTCTCTCAGCATCAAATGGTTGGTTCGTTACAGCCGTGAGCGTAACGGTCGCAGCATGGCTGATAAATTAGCGAATGAAATTGTAAGTGCAAGCAAAGGTGAAGGTGGTGCTTTCAAAAAGAAAGAAGATACACACCGTATGGCTGAAGCCAACAAGGCTTTTGCTCACTTCAGAGCTTAATCTTTCATTAAGATCATATTCAGGAATCCCTTCGTTTAACGAAGGGATTTTTGTTTTATACTATTTGTTCCTGCAATGTTGGTACAAAAGTTAAAAGGCGAATACATTGTATTCGCCCTTTAACTGAAACTCCTTATTTCTTTTTCTTCTTTTTTGTTTTGATCTTTTTTACCGGCACCTGTACAATCACTGTTTCACCTCTTCCTTTTACATTGGCACAACTCTGGATGGTCCACAGATTAAGCTGGTTATCGCCATCCACAACACTGCCACTGTAATCGCCCCAGGCAACACCATCGGCAGCACCTTTTCCTTCACCCACACGAACGATTTCACGGATAGTACCAGCCGCATCATTTGCTTTTCTGAATGCAAAGCGTGGACTTATAAACATGTTTGCATTCGCCTCCTGGAAACCAATGAGTACATCGTTGTTTTTATTTACTGCCAGTGTTGTTTGAATGTAGTTAGTTGTATCGCTCTTAATTAAACCTGTTTGTTGAATAGTGCCATCTGCTGCATTAACCTGGTGCCATTGTACAGCAGCACGACCTTCGCAGTTAACCGCTTGTGAAAACCAAATGCTGCCACTCTGCAACACAAGATTTTTTGGGTTACGATCGCCTGATGAAACTTTTTGTTGTGTACCATACTGAGGAGATTGAGGTGGACCGCCAACATACTTTAAATTATGCGGGTTGCTGCTCACTAAAACACAAACGGGGGTACCATCAGCAGCTTCTGTAACACGACGGATAACAAATTGATCACGAACAATTTCGAAGAAATAAATATCATCGGTTCCATCTTGTCCGTAAACGGGGTGGCCCAAACTTCCATTGAAGTGATACACCGTTGCCGGCTTGCCCGATTTTGCATCAGCTGTTTTCAATACAAAAGTTCGTTGCTCGCCACCGGGAAATGAATAACCGATCCACTTTTTACTGTAGCCAATACCGCCACCATCAACAGCTTTGGGTGCAGGAACAGGGTAGGTGTTCCAGGCGCCACGTGGGTCGTTGGTTTCGGAAACAGAAATATTGACTGGTTTGATTTTAGCCGAATCCCAATACACCCAGAGATCGAAACCGAAAACCTGGTTATGTGCATCGAAGAACAGTTTGGGATCAATACCATTGTTGAAGCATTTTTGTGAAATGCCCTGCTGGTACTCGCCCTTTTTGGTATAGATAACCAAACCATTGTTGGTGCCATGCAATACATAGCCGCCGCCGACCGCAATCTGCGGATCTACCTGGCGGTTGCCATCCATTGAACCGTCGAAAACCATGTATCCGTTGACCATACGAGGGTTGCCACCCTGTTTCCGTTCCGGACATTCGCCGTTATTATTGAAACTGTTTTTATGAATCGGGCTGATGATTTCGGTGCGTGAAGAACGAATGGTATCGCCGATACCTTGCGCTTGCAAATTGCCGGCGATGGCCAGCAGTAGTGACAGAATAAAAGTTTTGCTCATTGGTTTAGAATAATTTGCAACAAAGTAAACAGCTGGGTAAATGCAAAAGCAGGGTCAATCGTTTGCACGATTTTGACCATACGTGTAAAAGGGAAAGCAGGTGACGGGGGTGGGCAGCGGCCACTCATATAACAGGTGGGGAGAAAAGGCAAGTGTCCGTCTACCGGAAGGCTTCCCTGCGATCAATGGCGGCAATGCTTTGCAGGTTTTTTCCTTTGCCCGTTTTGGTTAGATTTTGAAAAAAATCCCTACTTTTGCGGCCGCC
>JAACZX010000305.1 GCA_009996555.1 Chitinophagaceae bacterium
AAAGCCAAATATTCTTGTACAAATTCTGAAAGAACCGATAGCAGCAAAAGGCCCACGCCTTAGTTGCGAAATTTCTTTACCAGGCCGGTTTGTTGTACTTACACCTTTCAACGACATTGTAGCCGTGTCACGCAAAATTCACTCAAGTGATGAGCGGAAACGCTTACAAAAAATTGTTGAAGCCATACGTACCAAAAACTTTGGTGTAATTGTGCGTACAGCTGCAGAAGGAAAAAATACAGCTGAACTGCATGAAGATCTGAACAACCTCATTACCATGTGGCAACAGATCCAGAAGAATCTTAAAAATGCAGTTGCCCCATCAAAAATTTTAGGCGAAACAGATAAAACAACCAGCATCCTGCGTGATCTGCTGAGTGCCGATTTCAACCGCATTGTTGTAAACGATAAAAACATTTATAACGATGCCCGCAACTATATTCAGAAAGTTGCTCCGGATAAAACAGAGATCGTCAGCTTTTATCAAAACGGCTCTCCCATTTTTGACAATTTCGGCATCACCAAACAGGTAAAAGGATCATTTGGTAAAACAGTGAACCTTGCCAGCGGTGCATATCTTATTATTGAGCATACTGAAGCATTGCATGTAATTGACGTAAACAGCGGTTACAAAAGCGTAAGTGCCAACCAGGAAGAAAATGCATTGCAGACAAACATGGAAGCTGCAGAAGAAATTGCACGCCAGTTACGCCTCAGGGATATTGGCGGCATTATTGTGGTTGATTTTATTGATATGAAGCTGCCCGACAATAAACGCAGGCTGGCAGAAGCAATGGAAGAGTTTATGCGTGCCGACAGGGCAAAACATGCCATTCTTCCGATTTCAAAATTCGGGTTGATGCAGATCACACGCCAGCGGATGAAGCCGGAAGTGAACATCAACACGCAAGAGGTTTGTCCAAGCTGTAATGGTACCGGTAAGGTTTCATCAACATTGATATTGGAAGATGAAATTGAAAAGAACATCAGTTACCTGGTGATGCAAAAACACAAAGAACTTACCATTGCCGTGCATCCGATCATGGAAGCATACTTGCGTAAAGGTTTGCCATCAAAGCGTATGAAATGGAGCTGGAAGTACAAGCAGAAAATAAAGGTGAAAGCCAATACATCCTATCACCTTACTGAATATCATTTTTTTGACAATCACGAAGAAGAAATTAAACTATAACAAAACGGCTGATCAATTGATCAGCCGTTTTGCTTTTTAACCTGCTGCGATCATACTGATCTCAACATTTACATTCTTAGGCAAGCCCTTAACCGCTACTGTTTCCCTTGCAGGAAAACCACCATCAAAATACTTTCCATATATCTCATTCACTTCAGCAAACAAACTCATATCACTAAGGAAAATAGTTGTCTTCACTACATTGCTGAAACTCATTCCTGCTTCCTGTAAAACTGCTGTAAGATTTTTCATTACCTGTACGGTTTCGGTTTGCAGGTCTGCATTGTTCAGTTCACCCGTTGCGGGGTTAATACATATCTGTCCTGAGATAAATAAAAAACCTCCAGCAGCCACTGCCTGGTTGTATGGGCCAATAGGCGCAGGTGCTTCGTTTGTTTGTATGATTTTCTTTTCCATGGTGCAACAAACTTACTTGATATGGATAAGAAATAAACGGGTTTACTTTCCTTCCCTGTAAATTTGCTGTTATGCATTTGCTGCTCATCAGTACACAACCCGTCAGTCAATTATTCGGAAAAGAATTTCCATTTGCTGGTGTTGATTGCAGCTTCAGGACAGAACTGCAAAAGGATGATTTGCTGCATGCTGATTGCATTATTGATCTCCGGATCGACAGCCAGCCTGAGTTGATCAGTCAATACAGTTCGGCGAAGGTTCCTGTGCTGATCGGATCAGTTGTATATACATTATCAGACTTATCACTTCCTGAGCAATTGCCTGTTGCACGTTTCAATCACTGGCCCGGTTTTATTCAGCGTAATTGTATTGAATTTGCTGTGGCCGAAATGCATGCCGAAAGGTTTGAACATTTATTTCAACAGTTGCATCTTCCGTTTTTCAAAACAGCTGATGTACCCGGCTTTGTCAGTGCACGAACGGTGAGTATGATTATCAACGAAGCATTCCTTGCCCTGCAGGAAGCAGTTTCGTCTGAAGAGGAAATTGACACAGCCATGAAGCTTGGTACCAGCTATCCAATGGGGCCATTTGAATGGAGCGAAAGCATCGGATCTGAGAAAGTTTTGCAGCTACTGCAAAAGCTATCGGCTGTTAACCACCGTTATGAACCCGCTTTTTCACTCACACAAACCACTCAACGCTGATATGACATTGTTACTTTGTATTGATACTTCTACCACACACGCCTCCGTAGCTCTTGCAAAAGACGGGGTCCTGGTGGGTATTAAAGTCAATCAAAACCAAAGAGAACATGCATCATTTCTGCAACCCGCTGTCCAGGAACTGTTACAGGAAAGCGGTTATAAACTACATGAGCTTTCAGCCATAGCCGTTACATCAGGTCCCGGTTCATACACAGGCCTGCGGGTTGGTTTTGCATCAGCCAAAGGCTTTTGTTATGCATTGGATATTCCGCTCATCAGCATTCCTACAACCCTTGCCATGAGTGCTGCAGCCACTACACAGATCAATAAAAACGAGCCTGCACTCCTCTGCCCTATGATCGATGCCCGCCGCATGGAAGTGTTTACCGCATTATACCAACCGGATCTTTCAATTATTTCCCCCATTTCTGCACTTATCCTTACGCCCGATTCCTATGCCAGCGAGCTAAACAACTCCCGTATTTTGTTTTTTGGAGATGGTGCAAAAAAATGGCAAACTATTTGCCGTCACAGTAATGCACTATTCCCGGAGGTAAGCTGGAATGCTGCCAATATGGTTGAATTGGCACATCAGTTTTACCAGAAAAAACAGTACAGTTTACTCGCTTATTCGGTTCCTGAGTACGGTAAAGGGTTCCATTCCACACGGATATGAATTATGTCTTTTACCACTATCGAATGCGTAATTTTACTGTTAATTTTACGATAGATGAATTAGTAACCCAAGATTTTACCCAACCACAAATTACCCTGCCATGGCAACGACTAAGAAAAAGGAGAGTAATGTGCCTATTCCGCTTGATTACCATTCTGTAAAAAAAGCTGCTCTTATTCTCCGCTCAATCAATCACAAACTGCGACAGCAGATCATTCAGTTGA
>JAACZX010000658.1 GCA_009996555.1 Chitinophagaceae bacterium
CAAAAAACAATTATCTACACAAGCCATTGTGCTGAATGTAAAGGCGCTTAAAGGCCGCAAGAACACATTGGTGATGTTTGCTGAGAACCTCGGCAAAACACCGCCTAATACCGCTTTAATGCGTGTTACAGCGGGTGGCAAAGTGTACAACATTACAGTAGAGAGTGATAAGAAGAAAAATGGAACAATTGTGTTTAAGTGGAAGGAATAGATTGAAAAAAGCAATTGGTGAATAACGAAAATATAGAATCCAAGCTGGTAAGATTAGGCTATACCGAATCCTGGCTCTTGTTCAATGTTTTAACAAGTGGGATATTGGAAAAACAATTGTCAGAATTGGATAAAGGAGAAGATACAAATGAAGAACATTATCGTTATAAAACTTTTTGTAGCTATTTAGAGCTGCAAACATCTTTAAGTAATAAACTTGTTGATCATTTGATTAGTCTTTTGCTTGGGGACGCCGATAAGTCGATGGTAGCTTCAGCTTCAATTCGTCTTCTAAAGCATCAATATTTGACCGATGAACAGTTTAATAAAGTAAAACTATTAGTTAGAGGGTTTGGTGAATGGGCGGACATTCAAATAACTAAAGCAGAGTTAAAAAGGTTGAAGAAGTAACTAAAGAGAACAAGAGAGCCGATGCGAAGCATCGGCTCTCTTGTTTTTTGTGTATGTATTCCTTAGGTCGAATCTCGACTTCGCTCGATTCTTCCAAACGTTCTTCGACTCCGCTCAGGACTCGACTCAGGGCTTACTTAAATCACCTCCACATTCCGTTCAACAAACGCTGTAAGATCAGCACCTTTCAACATGCCTTGTGCAAGCAATGCAAGATCAAATGCCTGCTTGGCAATAATTGTTTGCTGTGCCTCATCTGCTGTAAGCAGTTTGCTGATGATCTTATGATTTGCATTCACCGCTACTTTATACGTATCGGGCATGTTGCCATAAAAGCCCATCATGCCACCGCCGCCCAGCTTGCTCATGTCTTTCATACGGCGCATCCATTCTTCCATGGTAATGGTTACAGGCATTGTTTCAGCCGGCAGGCTTTCCAGTTCAACCTGCATGTTGCTGTTGCTGATGGCTTTTTCAAAAATAGCTTTCACTTTTGTACGCTCCTCTTCACTTAACTGGTGCTGTGGTGCGTCTTCTTTTACAATCAGTTTATCAGCTACATCTGCATCCACACGTTTCATTCTTGTTTTCTCCAGCTTCATTTCAAGGTGCTGGATGAAATGTGTGTCAATAGGAGAGTTCATCAGCAACACATCATAATTCTTTTTCTGTGCTGCCTGTACAAAACTGTGGTGATGTTCGGCATCAGCGGTGTAGAGATAAATGATGTTGCCGTCTTTATCGGTCTGGAAGTCTTTTACTTTCGCATTGTATTCTTCCAGTGTAAAATGTTCATTGGCCGTATTGGTGAGCAACAAAAAGTCTTTTGCTTTATCATAAAACTTCTCATCAGAAATAGCACCGTATTTTACAAACAAACCAATGTCGCTCCATTTCTCTTCATATCCTTTGCGGTCTTTCTTAAACAACTCGCTTAATTTATCTGCTACTTTTCTGCTGATATAACTGTTGATCTTTTTTACATTGCAATCGGCCTGCAGGAACGAACGGCTAACGTTCAACGGAATATCCGGCGAATCAATGACGCCATGCAACAGCAATAAAAACTCAGGAACAATATCTTTTACGGATAGTCAACATTCAAATGGATCCAGAACAAAGGCTCTTCACTGAACGGGTACAACTCACGGTAAAAGCTGAGGTAATCTTCATCTTTCAGATCACTTGGTACCTTGGTCCAGATCGGGTTGGTATTGTTGATGATGTTATCAACTGTAACCTGTTTGTATTTTGTTTTACCTTCTTCATCAACACCATCTTCTACACTTTCCTCTCTTGTTCCAAACTGAACGGGTACAGGTAAGAATTTGGCATATTTATCAAGAATGCTTCCAATGCGTTGTTCTTCCAGGAATTCTTCTGACTCACTGTTTATGTACAGGATCACATCGGTGCCACGCTCCGTACGGTTACCTTCTGTAATTTCAAATTCAGTACTGCCATCGCAGATCCAGCGGGCAGGTGCCGATCCGTCCTGGTAAGAAAGGGTTTGTATCTCCACTTTCTCCGCCACCATAAATGCAGAGTAGAAACCTAAACCAAAGCGGCCGATGATCTCATTGGCATCTTTTGCTTCTTTGAATTTTTCCATGAACTCTGTTGCGCCGGAAAAAGCTACCTGGTTAATGTATTTCTTGATCTCTTCTGCCGTCATACCAATACCATTGTCGGAAATGGTGATGGTTTTGGCAGCCGCATCAACCGCTACACGCACTTTCAGTTCACCGGTTTCTTTACCATAATGACCAAGGCTGGCCAACCGTTTTAATTTCTGCGAAGCATCAACAGCATTGCTGACTAATTCACGCAGGAAGATCTCATGATCGGAGTATAAAAACTTTTTAATAATGGGGAAGATATTCTCCGTGTTAATGGAAATGGTTCCTTTTTCCTGTATCATACTGGTTTGTTTTTGGAAATAATTCGAATGCTGTTCATTACTCAATTGCTGTTCCAAACAGCTTTTTTTTGCCAGATTGACAGCAGAAAAACAGCCTTAGCAGGCAGCCATGAGGATTTTTGGCACTGACTTTGAAAAGGTATGCCTGTAAAAATGAATTTTTATGAAGAAAACATTTTTTATCATGCTTTTGATAAGCAGTTTTATTACTGCTCATAAAGCAAACGCACAGGTAAATGTCAATATCGGGTTGCAGCCGGCCTGGGGGCCTGCTGGCTACCAGTATGTAGATTATTATTACTTACCGGATATTGAAACCTACTATTACGTACCAACAAAGCAATTTGTTTATCTCAATAACGGGCGGTGGGTCTATTCAGCAGGACTTCCATCACGCTACCGTACATACAATTTGTATAACGGGTACAAGGTAGTGGTCAATCAGCCAAAACCTTATTTGCATCATTCAACTTACAAAGTGAAATATGCAAAGTATAAAGGCAGTAGCGGAAAACAGGCAGCACTTAAAAACAGCAAAGTAAAAGTGAACAACGGTGGTAATGGAAAAGGCGCTGTGGTAAAAGGAAAACCTGCAGGAGGTAAAGGTGGAGGAAAAGGAAAGAATAAGCATTTATAAGTTTTAGTCTATGGTTCGAGTGGTGGTTT
>JAACZX010000471.1 GCA_009996555.1 Chitinophagaceae bacterium
TTATATCTCCAGTCTTCAGCACCTGATGCCGTGCCCACACAGGGAACGGTTATCAGCGAAGCATTGCGGTTGGCAGCAGAAAGTTTTCCGCAGGAAAGCAAACGCTATAAAATAGTATTGCTGATCACTGATGGAGAAGATCATGATGAAGCTGCTGAAAGCATGGCCCGCCAGTTAAAAGACCGTGGTATTTTATTACTGAGCATTGGTTTAGGAACCGAAGAGGGATCGCCAATAACCGATCCTGAAACAAAAGAATATAAAAAAGATAATCTTGGCCAAACGGTTGTATCAAAACTGAATGAACCATTATTGCGTAAACTGGCAGCCGTAAATGGTGGTTTATATGGCAATCTTGAAAATACAGACGCCATGCTGGAAGAAGTGACTGCCGTGATTAACCAGCTGGAGAAAAAAGGGGTGGAAGGTGAAGTGAGTAATACGAATTACAATAATTTTTTCATTTGGTTTTTGGCTGTGGCATTGCTGTTGCTGATAGCTGAATTGTTCATCCGTGAAAGAAAAAGTGCATGAAAATTTCTTTGATCATAGGATTACTTTTTGCAGGCCATATTGCTTTTGCGCAGGAAGGCGAAGTAATGCGGGGTAACCGTTTTTACAAAGAAGGTAATTATGACAAGGCGGAGGAATCATACAAAAAAGCCCTCAGCAAAAAAGACAACCTGATAGCACGTTATAATCTCGGGAACACGCTTTATAAAAAAGAAGTGATTGAGGATGCGGTGAAATCATTTGATGAAGTAATTGCTTCAACGGAAGACAGGGAACTGAAAACAAAAGCACTGTATAACAAAGGGGTACTGTTGCACAAGAATAACCAGCTTGCCGATGCAATTGCGGCATACAAACAGGCGCTTCGTTTAACACCCGATGATGAAGAAGTAAGAAAAAATCTGCAACTGGCCCTTCGCCAGAAAAAACAACAGGAACCCAAAGAACAGGAACAAAAGAAAGAGCAGAAGAAACAACAGCAAAAGCAGGAACCTGAAAAGAAAAAAGAAGAGCCAAAGCCCCAGCAGCCAAAACCTCAAAAAAGCAAACTCACCAAAAAACAGGCAGAACAATACCTGAAAGCACTTGAGCAGAAAGAAAAAGAACTGCAGGAAAAAGTGCGGAAAAAGACCGGTGTTCCCAATCAGCCGGAAAAAGACTGGTAATGAATTTTTGACTTTAGATTGACGATTTTGGATTTATTAGAACCAAATGCATCAACAGGTTGTAATTTTACCAATCTGAAATCGAAAACCGGCAATCTGAAATATGCATTTATATACCGCTTCCTTAACTGAGTATAAACGACTGGCTACAAAAGAGGTAAAGATCGGCGACCTGCTGCTGGGCAATTTCAATCCAATAAGGGTGCAAACAATGACCACAACGGATACCATGGATACCATTGCTACCGTTGAGCAATCGATCCGTTGTATTGAAGCCGGGGCAGAACTGGTGCGCATAACAGCACCATCCAAAAAAGAAGCTGAGAATTTACAGAATATAAAAGATGAATTACGGAAAAGAGGTTACAACACGCCGTTAGTAGCCGACATTCATTTTACACCCAATGCTGCTGAAATTGCTGCACGTATTGTTGAAAAAGTGCGTGTGAACCCCGGCAATTATGTTGATAAGAAAAAATTTGAGCAGATAGAATACACCGATGCAGAATACCTGGAAGAGATCGACCGTATCCGGGAAAGGTTTACTCCGCTGGTTAAGATCTGTAGAGAACATGGAACAGCCATGCGTATCGGCACCAATCATGGTTCACTCAGCGACCGTATCATGAGCCGCTATGGCGATACTGCTATTGGCATGGTGGAAAGTGCTATGGAATTTTTACGGATTGCACGTGCTGAAAGCTATCACAACATTGTGCTGAGTATGAAGAGCAGTAACCCGCAGGTGATGGTACAGGCTTACCGTTTGCTGATACAACACATGTTTGATGAATTCAACGAATGCTATCCTTTGCACCTTGGCGTAACCGAAGCAGGTGATGGGGAAGATGGCCGTGTAAAAAGTGCAGCAGGCATTGGTACATTGCTTGAAGATGGTATTGGCGATACTGTGCGTGTAAGTTTAACAGAAGATCCTGAACTGGAAATACCGGTGTGCAGAGATTTGGTGAAACGATATTCAGTCCACAGTCGACAGTCGACAGTCCACAGTAATGTGCCACCTGTATCTGAAAAGTCTTTTCAAACTAAGGAACGGGCATTACCTTATTCTCCATTTGAATACAAACGCAGAGAAACATTTGCTGTTGGTAATATTGGCGATAAACATGTGCCGGTTGTTGTTGCTGATCTCAGCAAATTGAAACACATTACTGTCAATGAACTTGAGCATGTAGGATATAAATATGATGCAGTAACAGACAAGTGGACCATTGCAGATATGGCTGCAGATTACATCTTCACTGGCAATCAAACACTTTCGTTTGAGCTGCCCGGAACACTGAAGGTAATTGCTTATCCCGAAGCATGGAAAACAGCAGCTGTAACTGCTGCAGGTGAGCAAAAATATTTCCCCATTTTCATGGACAGTGGTTTTGCAGAAGCTGATACAAAGAGTGATTTGCTCAACTTTGTGATGATCGATTGTTATAACGATGATGTTACGATCAATGACTACACACATCTTGATGCACTTGCAAACGACCCAACTGTTGTGTTGTGTTTAAGCAGCACTAACAAAAATGCAATGCAGAGTGTACGCAGAATGTTTGTAGAACTGATGGAACGGAAGATCAAGAACCCGGTTGTATTGATCACCGACAGTAACTGGCAATCGGCTGATGAACACCTGATCCATTATTCAACCGAATGCGGCGCATTGCTGCTCGATGGATTGGGTGATGGTATTTGTTTAGGCATGAGTTCGGAGAGTTATTCCCTGCAGGCTGCAAGCTTTTCGCAAAACACAACCGGAAGAAATTATCTCAGCAACCAGTCGCCGGAACAGTTCATCAACAACACAGCCTTCAGTATTTTGCAGGCAACACGTACAAGGATTTCAAAAACAGAATACATATCTTGCCCAAGTTGCGGCAGAACGTTATTTGATCTGCAGGAAACCACTGCAAAGATCCGCTCGGTTACAAGTCATTTAAAAGGTGTTAAGATTGCCATCATGGGTTGTATTGTAAATGGCCCTGGTGAAATGGCGGATGCAGATTTTGGTTATGTAGGCAGTGGTCCGGGTAAGATAACTCTCTATAAAGGAAAAGAAGTCGTAAAGCGTAGTGTGGATAGTGACGTAGCTGTAAACGAACTCATCAATTTATTAAAAGAAAACGATGCCTGGGTTGAGCCGGCATAAAATAACGAATATGAAAATTCTAAACTTTCTTTCAGGCATTTTAGCCATTACATTATTTGCCAGTTGCAGCCTTAATGAAGAAATTGATTTAAGCATACCCGGCAAAGGACACTATGTGGTGCATACTGATCTTAGTCCTGCTATGGAAATGATGAAAAGTATGGGCGGCGGACAAATACCTGACAGTATAAAAGATAAAGCCATTGATACTGTTGTATCACTTGCACGACAAATTGATTCATTAGATAAGCCTTTGACGGCTGAAGAAGCAGCTTATTTTAAAAACGGCACCATGCATATTGTTATGAATATGCCGGAAAATAAGTTTGCAGTAGAAACAAAGTATCCGGTAAAAGACCTGCAGGATTTTCAAAAGTTCTTAAAAGTGTATTACTATGTTGATTCAGTAAACAAAGCCAGGAAAAAAGAACAGGCTCCTGAAGCAGAAGAAGGCGCTCCGCCAACACCCGGCTTTGATAATATGGCCAGCATGTTTTCCGGCATGCCTTCAAAAGGATCGCCTTATATTATTACCGACAGCAGTATTCAACGTATTGCATTAAGCCAGGAAGCGTTTGCAGAAAATGCAGACGAGCAAATGAAAGGGATGGAAATGTTTATGGGACAGATGACCATGACCATTACTATTAAACTGCCACGCACGGTAAAAGAAGCAAAAGGCGATATGATAAAAGTGCTGGATGATAAAAAGACAGTTGTATTTTCTTCTTCTCTCGCAGAAATGAAAGACGATCCTTCTAAAACAGCGTTCTATATTAAATTCTGACCGGACAGCGTATGCAAACAGATTTTCTTGTAATAGGTTCGGGCATTGCAGGGTTAACGTATGCCATTAAGGTTGCAGAAGCCTGTCCTGATAAGCAGGTACTGGTGGTCACTAAATCGAATGCTGATGAAACAAATACCAAATATGCACAAGGTGGTATTGCTGTTGTAAACGACCTGGAGAACGACAGTTTCGATAAACATATTGAAGACACGCTGATAGCAGGCGATGGTTTATGCAACGAAGAGATTGTGGAGATAGTGGTGAAGGAAGGGGCTCTTCGTGTAAATGAAATTATTGAATGGGGTGCACGGTTTGATAAAGAGAAAGACGGCGATTATTCATTGGGGAAAGAGGGTGGCCATAGTGAGCACCGCATTTTGCATCATAAAGATGTAACAGGTGCTGAAATGGAAAGAGCCTTGCTTGAAACCATTCGCCGCAGCAAGAACATTACATTGGTGAACCACTATTTTGTAGTTGATCTCATTACACAACATCATCTTGGTTTCCTTGTAACAAAATCAACACCTGATGTGTGTTGCTATGGCGTGTATGCATTGAATCTGAAAACAAACCAGATCGAGATCATACAGGCAAGTATTACATTGCTTGCAGCTGGTGGTAACGGCCAGGTGTACCGCACAACTACAAATCCTGTTATTGCAAGTGGCGATGGTGTGGCAATGGTGTACCGTGCAAAAGGCAGAATAGAAAACATGGAGTTCATCCAGTTTCATCCCACAGCTTTGTACCAGGCAGGTCAAAAAGGGCAGGCCTTTCTTATTACGGAAGCAGTGCGTGGCGATGGTGGTATTCTGCGTAATCATAAAGGCGAAGCGTTCATGGAACAGTATGATGAACGAAAAGATCTTGCACCACGTGATATTGTAGCAAGGGCTATTGACAGTGAAATGAAAATTAACGGTACAGAACATGTGTGGCTCGATTGCCGGCACATGGACCTGGAGAAGTTCATTCATCATTTTCCAAACATTTATGAAAAATGCAAAAGCCTTGGTATTGATGTTGCCCAACACATGATTCCTGTGGCACCTGCTGCGCATTACAGCTGCGGAGGAATTAAAACAGATGAATGGGGACGTACTTCCATCAAACAATTATATGCAGCAGGTGAATGTGCAAGTACAGGGCTGCATGGAGCAAACCGTCTTGCAAGTAATTCATTACTGGAAGCAATGGTGTTTGCACACCGCAGTTATATGGATGCAGTTGATCAGATAAAACATATCAGTAAAGATCAGCCTTTGTTGCCGGGGTGGAATGCAAGAGGAACCAGTCAGCCCAAAGAGATGATCCTGATTACTCAAAGCCTGAAAGAATTGCAACAGGTGATGAGTGATTATGTGGGTATTGTGCGGAATGATAAACGTTTGCAACGTGCCATGCGCCGTTTAGATCTTTTGTGGGAAGAAACAGAAGAGCTGTACCGCAGCAGTTCTATTTCACCACAGATCATGGAATTGAGAAATATGATCACTGTTGGTTACCTCATTACCAAAGGCGCATCGTTTCGTAAAGAAAGCAGAGGATTGCATTACAATACTGATTACCCCGATAAACATCCATTGTTACAGAACATTGTATTGTAGCTGATCAAAAAGGGTTTAACAAAAAAAGATTATGCCATGTATTACCTGTTTTATGGCTTGCTGAAACTTCTTTCATTTTTACCGCTTCGTGTATTATACCTGCTGAGCGATTTTGTTTACCTGTTGTTGTTTTATGTTTTTGGCTACAGGAAAGATGTGGTGATGCATAACCTGGCCATTGCGTTTCCGGAAAAAAGTGAAGAAGAGCGCAGAAAGATCATGAAAGAATTCTACCATAACTTCTGCGATACATTTATTGAACTCATCAAATTATTTTCCTGGAATGAGAAGCAAATAGCAAAACATTTTAAATGCAATATAGACGTATTGAATAAATGGGTTGGCACAGGAAAGAATGTGCAACTTATATCAGGACATTTTTTTAATTGGGAAGTTGCCAATCTTGGCCTTGCAGCACTAAGTAAAATGCCATTTGTTGTAGCCTATATGCCGCTGCGCAATACAGCCATGGATAAGATCATTTATGATCTGCGGAAAAAAACAGGAAGCATACTTATTGCAGCAACAAAATTCCGGCAGCAGGCAAGAGAATTATTGAAACCTCCTTATGCATTGATCTTGGTGGGAGATCAGAATCCCGGCATTTTATCAAACACATACTGGATGGATTTTTTTACTAAGCCTGCACCATTTGTAAAAGGCCCGGAGAAAGGTGCAAGAAACGAACATACTGTTGTGCTCTTTGCTAATTTTTACAAAGTAAAACGTGGGTACTACACCTGTAATCTTGAACTGGTAACAGAAAATGCTCTTGCTTATAAACAAGGACAACTAACCCGTTTGCTTGTAACAAAAGTGGAAGATGCAGTACGACAGCGGCCAGCAAATTACTTATGGAGTCATCGTCGCTGGAAGCATGAGTGGAATGAGGAGCAATACAAACATCAATGGGTCGATCGTTAAAAAGGGTGTTTTAACGGTTTTTTTCTTTAGCTGTTGGTTGCTGTTAAAATGCATTGTAGATTTATTTTTAACAAACAACCAAATTTCCTATTATGAAACAGTTACCCATTATTGCAGGTATTGCTCTTTTTATTGGTCTTAGTGCAGCATGTAACAGTAACAGCACAGCGCCAAAAGAACCAACAGAACAAACAAAACAAATTGCTGCCACAGAAACAGAATCGCTTGATGCGGTGGGCTTAGGTAATTTTTACATTGATGTAAAGGATGCAGAAAAGTACATCAAGCATTTCCGCAAAATGTTCCGTAAAAATGATAAGGACGACAGTCTTTCACGTTCAGTATGGTTCAGTAAAGAAATGATCAAAGTGCTGCATGCAAAACTGCAGGAAGATAGTTTGAATTTAGATGGTGTACGCATTTACCTGGCGGCTTATGATCATAAAATTTCAGGTACTAATGCAAAGTATAAAAACCAGGTAACGCTTATTCTTGTTCCCACTAACGATTCCTCCGGTTATCATAAAGACAACTGGAACATTTTTACAAAATCAATGAACAAGTCATTAATGGATGGTTTAAACCACGGTGATCTTTGCCCGGATAAGTGTAAAGGATCAGATTTTTAACTATGTTCTCTTTTCTTTCCATTCATAATTATGCTGAAATACTGGCCTTACTTACCGGTATTGTTTGCTGGCGATGGATAAAATCTACACTTTTTAAATGGCTGCTTTTATTTCTGCTGTTTATTGTGGCAGTGGAATTAACCGGAAAATATTATGGTGTGGTTCTGGCAAAGCCCAACGCATGGCTATATAATTTTTCAGTGCCGGCCGAATACTTGTTTTTTACCTGGTTGCTCAGCAGGCATTACAGGAGTAAATGGTTTAAGCAAACAGCCCGGTGGTTTCTCGCCGGGTTTGCAATATTTGCATTGCTGCAGTTATTTGTTTGGGGAGAATTGCTGAAGTTTAATTCTATATTCCTGAAGCTGGGAAGTTTTGCAATGATCGTATTCAGCTGTTTTTATTTTATTGACTTTATGCGTGAAGAAGTGCCGTTGAATCCGGTGAAAGAACCTGTGTTCTGGATCGCATCAGGTTTATTCCTGTTCAATACCGGTGAGTTTTTGTATGTATCATTGTCTGATCTGTTGTTCAGCAACTGGCAAACATGGAAACCTGTTATCAGGCAAATCAATAACAACCTCATTGTACTTTTATATATTACAATAGCAATAGGCATCATAACAATGGCACGCAAGCAATGGGTACAGAAATAGAACAACTGCTGAAATATTTTACAATAGCAATATTGCTGTTGGGATGTTTTATGATCGTATTCGTCATTATATACCGCCTGCGTATGAACAATCACCTCAAAGAAAAAGAACAAACAAAACTCCGTTATGAGCAAACACTTTTGCAAACACAGCTGGAGATACAGGAGCAAACGTTGAAAAACATCTCCCAGGAAATTCATGATAATGTGGGGCAGGTGCTTACACTTGCCAAGCTGAATCTTGCCACCACAACTGTGAACGACACAGGAGCAATGGAAAAAATAAAAACAAGTCAGCAACTCATTGGTAAAGCTATCCAGGATCTGCGTGATTTAAGCCGTAGCCTCAATACCGATTATGTTGAACGGATGGGGCTTCTCCGTTCGATTGAGTATGAACTGGAGCTACTGAAAAAAACCGGAAGTATTGAAACGGAAATGAGCATTGCAGGTATTTCCGTAAAGTTTAATCAGCAAACAGAACTTATTCTCTTTCGTATTATCCAGGAAGCCATTCATAATGTAATGCGGCATGCCGATGCGCAAAAGATCGCCGCATCGGTTGTGTTTACAGATCATGAAATGAATGTTACAATTGAAGACAACGGGAAGGGATTTGATCTTTCGCCGCTAAACGATGCGGAAAATAAAACATTTGGTCTTGGATTGCGGAATATGCAGGCAAGGGCAACAATGATCGGGGCAAAGTTTTTAATGAACAGTGAACCCGGCAAAGGAACCACCCTGCATTTGCAGCTTCCATTAAATGAATCATATAATGAAACAGGTACAGAAAATTAAAGTGGCATTGGTTGATGATCATGTATTGTTGCGAAAAGGATTGGCAGGCGTGGTGGATAGTTTTGGTGAATACTGTGCTTTTTTTGAAGCAGATAACGGGCTGCATTTTATTAAACAGATAAAAGAGTACGGTGAACCGGATATTGTACTGATGGATATTAATATGCCTGAAATGGATGGGCATGATACTGCACTATGGATAAAACAACATCATCCGTTGGTGAGTGTTATTGCGCTGTCGATGTATGATAATGAAAGTTCAATCATACGCATGTTCCGAGCAGGTGCTAAAGGATATATTTTAAAAGACAGTGAGCCGCCGGAATTAAAAACGGCGCTGGATTCTGTTTACAGGAAAGGATATTATTATTCTGAATTGGTGACAGGCAAACTGATCCATTCTATTAACCAGATGGATGATAAAAAAAGCGATGTGGCTATATTCAGTTCAATGAACGACAGGGAACTGGAGTTTCTTAAACTTGCCTGTACTGAACTTACGTATAAAGAGATTGCAGACAGGATGTTTCTGAGTCCCCGCACCATTGATGGTTACCGTGATGCGTTATGCAAAAAACTGGACGTAAAAACAAGAATCGGACTTGTAATGTATGCCGTGAAGAATGGAATTGTAACTGCATAAAAAAATCCCCGCTTTTAAAGCGGGGATTTTTTTAGTTGAGCACACTCTTCTCTTTCACAATTTCTATTTTCTGTTCTTTTATTTTGTTATAGCCGCCTACAACATTGCGCAGGTTATGAAAGCCCTGCTTTTTTAGAATGGAAGATGCAATGACACTTCTGTAACCACCTGCACAATGCACATAAAGGTTATCCCTGTCTTCTATGTTTGCTATCAGGCCTGGATCGGTCATTTCTCCCAAAGGAAGATTAACCGCATCTTTTACATGCCCGTCTGCAAACTCTGTTTCTTTGCGCACATCCACCACCAGTAAGTTGTCATCATGCGGAAGGTCCATTGCAAGTTCATCAGCTTCCACATCAATGATCATGTCAATTGGTTCACCTGCATTGGCCCATGCTTCAAATCCGCCGTTGAGGAAACCAATCACTTTGTCAAACCCAACTCTTGCCAGCCGCACAATCGTCTCTTCTTCTTTTCCGGCATCGCACACCAGTACAATATTTTCAGTAAACGAAAGTAATGCACCTGCCCATTCAGCAAAACGGCCTTCAAGGCCTATGCTGATTGAACCCGGCACAAATCCCAATGTGAATAGTGATGCATTTCTTGTATCAAGAATGATTGTATCCGGTTGAATGGATACCTGTTTAAACTCATCAACAGAAAGAGCAGTTAAGCCTTTTTGCAAAACAGCATCTAATGAGTTGTACCCTTCTTTATTAATGCGGGCATTTACTGGGAAATATTTTGGTGGTGCGCCAAGTCCATCAGTTACAGCTTTAATGAAAGCTTCTTTGCCTGGTTGCTGCAAAGCATAATTCATTTGTTTTTGTTCGCCAATGGTGCTTGATGTTTCAGGGCCTAAGCTTTTACCGCAGGAGCTGCCGGGTCCATGTGCGGGGTAAACAATTACGTCATCAGCCAAAGGCATAATTTTCTGTTGCAATGAGTCATAAAGTTTTCCAGCCAGATCGCTCATTGAAAGCTCTGCACCTTGTGCAAGGTCTGGGCGACCTACGTCACCAACAAATAATGTGTCGCCGGTAAATACACAATGATCTTTTCCGTTTTCATCTTTCAACAGGTAGCATGAGCTTTCGAGGGTATGACCTGGTGTATGTAAAACTTCAATCGTCAGATCGCCTACTTTAAACTGTTCGCCATCTTTTGCCACATAAACAGGAAACGATGTTTCTGTTTGCGGACCATAAACAATGGGTGCATTTGAGCTGCGTGCAAGATCAAGATGGCCGCTTACAAAATCGGCATGAAAATGAGTTTCAAAAATGTATTTGATCGTGCAGTTTCTCTCTTTTGCAAGGTTAAGGTAAACCTCCACATCCCGTAAAGGATCAATAATGGCACACTCTCCATTACTTTCAATATAATAGGCTGCTTCGCTGAGGCAGTTTGTATAGAGCTGTTGTACGTACATGATAATTGCTGCTTTTTTGCAAAAGTACGTTTCTAAAAGTAAACAGTCTCAGTATAGGTGAGATGAGATAGGAGTGAAATCAGTCAAGAAGTTGTTTTACAAACCGATCGATGTCCAGAAGGCGGTCATGATTTACTGTGTACCAGATAAACTTACCTTCTCTTGTTGTTTTTACAATATTACTGCGGCGAAGGATGGCTAAATGCTGAGATGCTACCGACTGTTCAAGCCGAAGTTTTACATAGATCTCGGTCACCGTCATTTGACCATTTTCGTTAATCAACTGAATGATCTGCTGTCGCAG
>JAACZX010000306.1 GCA_009996555.1 Chitinophagaceae bacterium
CAATGCGTTTAAGCAAGAGCGCATTTCTGATTATCAAAGCAATCTTGGCTGGATTGAAGGTGCTGCTTTTAAACGTCGTACAGCTAATTATACGGGGGTATATGATGCCAAGAATCTGAACGGTACTGATATTAAGGCTATTGCTTCTAACCGAAACAATAGTGGTTCCTTTTTTTATATAGATGCCGATAACAATAATAAATATATCCCCATTTTTGAAACGCAGTATATGACAGGCAAAACGTTAACTGCAACTGATTATAATTTTTTCTATCCTAATTCAGTGTACACAGGTTTTAATGTGGCTGAAGCAAAGGTGGTGGAAAAAGATATTGCTGCAGAAAATGGTGTGATCCATGTTGTAGACCGTGTTATTACATCATTGCCTAGTATTGATCAGTATATAGCAAACAATCCTGATTACAGTGAGTTTAAAAAATTGATGGATAGGTTTCTTGTTCAGTATGTACTTAATGTTGCCGTTACACAGAACTATAAAGTGGTAAATGGTACAGCAGCTGATGTATTTACCAAAGTGTATAACTCAAGTCTTGCTTTTTCACCTAACAATGAAAATTTCCTGAAGTTACAGGATAATGATGGGCAGGCAGATACATACACCATGTTTGTTCCCAATAATGCAGCTCTCACAAATTTCATTAACACAGTCTTGCTTGAACATTATCCTTCAGTTGAATCGCTTCCTGCAAATATTATTTATGATTTTGTAAATGCACATATGTGGCGCACGGCTGTATGGCCCACGCAGTTTGCAACCACCTTCAGTTCAGTAGGTGAGGAGGCCAGGTTCAACACAGCAACGGACATTGTTGACAAAAAGGTTTTGAGCAATGGTATTTTTTATGGTACAAATAAGGTGCAGGACGCAAACGTGTTCAGCAGTGTATATGGTAAAGCTTATCTCGATCCTAAGTATTCAATGATGACAGCTTTGCTGAATCTGGATCTGAAGTTCCAGATCTCCAACATTCGACAGAAAGCAACGGTTTTCCTGGTAAGCAATCAGGTTTTAAATAATGCTGGTTATTTTGCCGACCCAACAGTAAGCAATGATGTAAACCTTCAATGGAAATACAAAAATCCTGTTAACTCCAACGATTCATCAACTGGTTCTTCTGCATTGGTTCGTCTGCAACGCATTTTAAATATGCATGTTGTTTTAGGGCAAGACCTGACATCGTTAACCGGTACGGGAGTAGCCGCCTCTTATTCGGGTGAGTTTATAAAGTTTGATAACAATACGGTTGCAGCGTCAGGTAACTATGATGCTGGTAATATTGCAACAGTACTGGATAAAAAGACAGCCCGTAATGGTACAGTATATTACCTCGACAGAATTCTGGAGTTTAGTGAAAAAACTATTGGCAAACATATCGAAGCCTTAGGAACGCCTACAACTTCCAGTTACAATTACTTTTGGCAATACCTTAAAAATTCGCCCATCTTTAACCCCACAACAGGCGAAATACTGCAGGTAGCGTCAGGTAGTTTTTATACATTCTTTGTTCCTAGTAACGCAGCAATCCTGGCTGCTGTTAACGATGGACGTTTACCCGGTACTGGTACAGCTCCAAACAAAACACCAAAATTTGCAACAGCAGTTGCAGCAGAGCGTGAGCAGATCGACAACTTTATTTACTATCACATACTTAACAAGATCAACATTGCAACCGACGGGCAGGAGAGTGGAACATTTGAAACATTGTATAAGTTCCCGAGTGGCGATCCTTCAACCATATTTGTAAATAATGCCATTCCTAATCAGATGCTTGTAAGTGATATGGTGAGCAGAAACGGTAACATTATTATTTTATCCAGCAACAAACTTAGCAACAGGTGTACTATTCACCTGATTGATAATTACCTCCGCTTTAATTAAACTATTAGATCCAAATAATACATCGTATGTGGAATAAACTTACAAAATTCTTTTCCTTCACAATGATCTTCACGTTGCTTTTTGCAACTGCCTATGCCCAGGAAGTATTGAAAGGAAAAATAACAGACAAAGAGGGAAAGCCATTGCAAGGGGTTTCAGTTTCAGAACTCGATGCTGACAACAGGATTGTGCGTGGTACACAAACAGATATTGAAGGAAATTTTGTATTAAAAAATACAAATGGTAAAAACAGGATATCTGTTTCGTATATCGGGTACAAGAGTATTACACAACGTATAAACAACCGCAATGTCATCAATTTGTCAATGGAAGATTCTCAGGCCGATTTGGGGGAGGTAGTGATTATTGCCAGACCTTCTACTTCAAATGGTATGGTAAATATTCCAGAGAAGAACCTGACTACAGCCGTTGCCAGAATTAATGCAAAAGAACTGGAGGAAATGCAGGCGCCAAGTATTGACCAGGCTTTGCAGGGGCGTTTGAGTGGGGTTGACATCACCGCATCAAGTGGCGATCCCGGTGCCGCAATGAATATCCGTATCCGTGGTGTATCATCCATCAACTCTACCGGTATTCCTATGATTGTATTGGATGGTATGCCGTATGAAACAGAAATTCCAAGCGATTTTAATTTTGGTACGGCCGATGAACAAGGCTATGCACAATTACTGAATATTTCTCCTGCTGATATTAAAGACATTACGGTATTGAAAGATGCCGCAGCAACAGCCATTTGGGGTGCAAAAGCTGCAAACGGTGTGTTGGTAATTACTACCAAGCGTGGCAGTGTTGGTAAACCGAGTTTGAACTATACTATGAAAGGAACTCTTTCATTGGTACCAAAACCTATTCCGCTCCTCAATGGTAATCAATATTCAACATTGATTCCCGAAGCATTCATGAATCGTATAGGAACAACACTAAACTCAACAAACAGCCGGGAGTTTAATTACGATCCCAATGATCCGTATTGGTATCACAACTACAGCAATAACACCAACTGGATCGATGCAATTTCACGTACCGGTTATTTACAGGATCATACTGTGAGTTTGAACGGTGGTGGCGAAAAAGCAAAATACTTTGCATCGGTTGGCTGGTTCGATCAAAAAGGTATTACCCTTGGCACGGCACTGCAGCGTGTAACAACCCGTATTAATCTTGATTATACCGTATCTGAAAAATTAAAATTCTTTACGAGCTTCTCTTATACTCATTCTAACCAGGCAAGAAATTATCTTGGCAGCAATGATGGCTCTATCCGTGGGATGGCCTATATTAA
>JAACZX010000307.1 GCA_009996555.1 Chitinophagaceae bacterium
GTTTTTCAGAAAACTGAATGTTTTATTGTTTGGACTTGTGATGGTAAGCTTCAGTTCTTCCAGTTTAATTTCTTTAATAAGATTTGCAGCCGTGTTATTGTTTTCAAATTGTTGTGATGAGTTGGTCGTAACATCTGGTGTACCCACTTCAAATGGAAGGTTCAATGGTGAGCCGCTGTCAACCCGGAAAGTAGCCTGGTGATTGATGCCGAAATTTACGCCGAGACGTTTGCAACCGATTAAAATGGAAACAACAAATAGTGCAGAGAGCAGGAGTTTCGTTTTCATGCGATAAACAGATTTTTGTAAAAATAAAAAAAGGCTGTTACATATTCACTACGTAACAGCCTTTCTATTGTTTGATGCCGGTTTATTGATTCACTTTCGGATCAAGTATGTTCCAGCTTTTTGAACCAAGGTAATAACTTGTACCATTTTCGCTGTAGCGGATGAGCAAAGGATAGCTCCTGTACCTGGCAGGTGAGCTTGTCATAGCTGCAGCTGCACTGGATGTAAGCACTATTTGCATTACTGTATGTTGAGTTGCGGGCACAAGCGTTTCAGTTGCGGGAGTATTGCCTAAACTGATAGACTTGTCGATTGTAACTGGGGAACTTACCTCTTCTGTTTTAAATGCCACTTTTCTGCCACTGATCCACACATCATCAATACTGATAGTTCTGTCTTTACGTACAAGCAGGTAAACATAATGCTGCTGCTTTGCCCTTCCTTTTTCATCGGAAGAAAAATTAGCACCGCCGGAAACTTTTTGCTGGTAAGCATAGAGTTTGGCAACAGGATATTTGCCCGTTTGTATAAACGAACTGCAACAAAGAAAAAGGATGCTTGCTACAACTGCTTTCATCTTATTTGTTTACTGATGTGATGCAATACCACGGCTGTTTACATAGCGGTTATCTTGTTTTCACAAATTGTTGTACATGTTTGTACTTCCTGTCATCGCTGATGATTTCCACCAGGTAACTGCCTGTTGACAAAGCTGAAAGCTGCACACTTCCGTTTTGATAAGCCTGTGTCCGCTGCATCAGCACCTGTCCGCTCATATTTGTTACACGGATGTTGATGGTTTTGATGCCGGTGATTGTTCCTGTGCGGAAATACAGATCGCTGGTTGTTACAGTTGGAAATACCGAGTTGATAAACCGCTTATCGTTTACAATTACATCAGGAACCGAAGTGGGTACATTTCCAATATTGGTATAGAACATGCCGTTGCCATGCGTGCCGATGAGTAATGTGTTGTCGGCTGTGCGTAGTGCAAGGTCATTTACAATTGCCCCTTGCAAAACTGCCGGACCCTCAAGTTGCCAGCTGGTAAGGTTTGCATTCATTGTTGTTGTACTGAATAAGCCAATTGAAGTGCCAACATAGTATTCTACTCCAGTTGACGTAGTTACAATAGCACAACTACGAAAAGAGGCAGTACTTATATTTCCTTCTACAGCTTGCCAGGTTGGCGATGCTGATAAGGCATTTCCTGTCCAGAATGCACTTGTGACCCCGTAGTTTGAAACAACTGCAAGAACAGTGTCTGGGTTTCGTGGGTTCACTGCTATGTCTCGTACAAGTGATTGTCCCGTCATTCCGAGAAAAGAAAGAGGCGATATGTCAACAGGTGCTGTGCTGGCAACCACATCTCTGGGATTATTAAGCCTGTAAATTTTTCCATTACTGGTGCCAATGTATAGCACACTGTTTCCATTATAAGTTCCTCTTGATGTAGCTAAGGAAAAAATACTGTTTCCTGATTGTATAATATTGCTTACCCCGGTTAATTGTGTCCATCCTGTTGCGGTTACTGACGCAACATTTGATGTTCTCCACAAAGTGTTTAAACCAGCGTAATACATAATATTTGTGTTGTCCGGGTCTAAATGGAAATAAGTAATGAACTCACTGCCTGGCGAACCGGATGGGGAAATAGCTGATGGAGTATAGCCAGAAGAGGCACCATTAGCAAAAAATCTATACACATCTCCTTCCTGTACACTGGCGTACATAACCTGTGAGGTGCTGCTTGGAGTGAGGCCCACTGAGCCACCATCACCTGCTACTAAGACATAGTGATCATTCGATTCGGTTGGCAAAGGCAGGAAAGAAAAAGCACTTAATAATCCCTTTGAATCACGATAAGTTGTTGAGTTGTCCTGCGCTCCTCCTGCAAAAGTTAAAGAGCCAGGCGTAGGATCTATTGCCACGTGATAATATTGCAATGTTTGATATTGATTGTTCAGGCTGCTCCATTGAACTGTACTGGCAGTAATATCATTAGTAAACTGTAATCCTCCATCATGGCCTGCAACAAAACGATTAGGAGTACTTGGATGAAAAGAAAAAGAATGAAAGTCAACATGGCTGGATAGGTCAGGGTCAGAATAGGTAGAGGAAGTTAAACCTCCTATAAAGGTTCCGGGAGAAGCAAATGCATTGGTTGATTTATATAGATTTACCCCGCCAGCAATAACAAAGTCTTCGTTTGTTGGGTGAACAGCCAAAAGCATATTGTATCCGTCTTGCGTTTCCATATAGGAATTTGTAGTTCCGTTCCGTAATGCACTCAAATTTGCACTACGGTTTGTACTCCATGTTACTGTTGGAAAGTTGCTGAGATTAGCACGAAAAAGATCAGCTTCCGGCTGACTTGCAGAAGCACTTAATGCATTCTGATACATAACGTAAAGTATGTTTGAATTATTGGGTGCAACAGCTAAGACGGTTTTTCCCCAACCAGCCGTGTAGTTACCTCCACTGATTGTATTGTTATAACTCTTCCAGTCGGGTACTAACCCGGGGCCGCCAATCTTCGTCCAGGCTGCATAATTACCATTTGTAGATACCCATACCCCTGCAGTATCGCTGTCAATACTTCTGCCGGTAAATGATGCGTAATATCGTACCGGCGTTACTCCTGGTTTAGAGATGGCAATATCAGTTATAAGGCTTGCTAAGGGTGTATTAGGAGTAGAAAGACCGCTCAGTTCAAATAACACACCACCCCATGTGTCACCTCCATTTGTTGATCGTAAGATTGCACTTAATACTGCGGCATATACATGGCCGTTGTTGTCAACTTTTATATTAAAGATCATATCAAAAACATCATCAACAAAACCATTTTCTGTTGGATTTTGATCAATGGAAGATGGAAGCTTAGTCCACGTTTGCCCATTATTT
>JAACZX010000659.1 GCA_009996555.1 Chitinophagaceae bacterium
ACCGTGTAACCCTCAGTTACAACTTCAATAAAACAACAACAGTTAAACGTAAAACAGCAGATGTGCTTAATTCCATCAAAAAATAAGTTACTTCGGTTGCTCAGCTAAAAACATGTACTGCGGATGTAAGTGAATGCTTAAGCAAATGCCCGATAAAAGCATCTGCATAAGCATTAGTATAATTTGGTTGAACTGTTTACTTGCGTACAAAACGCATCACAGCCACATCATCTGTAAGAAAAGTCAATGTACTGTCGCCGCCCAAAGCATATTTGTTTACTTTCAGCAACATGCCTGTAAATATTTTTTCAGCATCGCCGGGGCAAGCCATCATAGTGGAAAGCAGAGGCTCAAAATGAATGGCATTACCATTCATTTTGTATTTACTGCTGAATCCGTTGCAACTGGTATTACCACTAATTATTCCTAACCCTAATTCAAAACGAATGAAGGGTTTCTTTTCAGGATACAATCCATCAAATGCTATGCGTGGGCCTGAAATATAATTCAGCTCCCAGTTTCCCTCCAGCTTTTCAGCAGTAGCATCCACGGCAGTGAATGCAGCTACTTCTTTATCTTCTTTATAAAACTTCAACACACCGTTTTCTACCGACCATCGGTTTGTTTCAGCAAGTACAGGAAGGAATATACTTTCTGTTTTATCATTGGCACAAGCCATTTTTGTAACTGCCAACGGTGAAAATCTGATCTCATTATTGCCATTGATGGTAAAAGAACCACTTAAACGGTTACAACCTGTAAAACCCGCAACTGTATTAACCTGGCCGGGTGAAAAAGTAAGGTAAGCTGTTCGGCCGGTTTCGGTACGCACTTCTTTTTGATACACAGAAGACAAATACCAACGGTGCATGTACAGCTCTTCACTGTTGCCCGTAACAATAGGATTTGTATTATTTTCAACGACTGCCGCTTCATTTGTTTTGCCTGATGCTGTTGTTTTACTGCTTTTGCACGAAAACGTCTGCAACAATAAAAAGGAAATACCAAGCCCGATAAAAATCTGTTTTATAATCAATATTTCATTCCTGATGATGCAGGAGATTACATTACATAATGAGAAAGACTACACCTTTTAGTTTTTGCATTTTATTAGCATAAGTTTTAAGCCTTTACTATAGTCAGGAATCACACCGGCTTTGAACTGCATTTTACCATCTGCTTCTTCCATAGCAGCATAGCCTTCTACAAGAGCACTGTCGCTTTTCAGGAATGTCAATTCTCTTACAGATTCTTTTCCTTCCGACATAAATTTATAATCTGCAAGAATGGTATCGTTTTGTATAACGCCTTTGAACGTTCCGCTGTTTTTATCTTTTCCGGTAAGCTGGTACACAAGATCGCCACTCACCATATCATCGGGACCAACAACTAACTCCAGTTCCACAACAGCAGCTTCGTTGTTCAATTCATAACAATAGTGTGCCGGTTCATCTGCGTCAGACGGAGTTTCTGCAGTTTTTTCCTGCTGATTATCTTTTTGTTCAGCTGAATTGCTGCATGCAGGCAAAAAAAAGATGAAGAAGATAAGTACTGTTGCGAGGAGTTGTTGTGAATATCTCATATTGAAAGGCGTTGGTGTTTGTACAGATAATATTACAATTATTCCAGATAATTGTTTGTTATTTTTCCATCATCTTACAATACAAAAAAAACCGCATCTGAAATGCGGGTTTTCGGAATTCAGGAAAATAAACAGGAGCGGTTACAGTGCTTTTTCTTTTCTGTTTTTTGCTCGGTTTGCTTTTCTGAACTGCCTGTTCTTCGGTTGATGTTGGCGATGGCCACCAGTGCAACAAACGCCAGCAGCAACGTAATGATAACTGCTTTCTTCATAACCAAAGATTTTGTTCCTATAAGTTACAAAAGCTTTTTCAACAGCATAACTTTTTTATGCTGAGTGGCGGGAGCAGGAATGAACGCTACGTTGTAATTTTAATACACAACAATTGAACTATGACAGACGTAAATATGAATTTTCACACCCGTAAATGGGTGAAGCCCGAAGACCTGAACCCCAATCATACTTTATTTGGCGGTCGTTTACTGCAGTGGATCGATGAAGAAGCAGCACTTTATGCAATCATCCAGCTGGAAAATCCGCATGTAGTAACAAAGTTCATCTCAGAGATCAACTTCATATCGGCACCAAAACAAGGCGATATTATTGAGATCGGCATTGTTGCCACTCATTTTGGCAACACATCACTCACCATGCGTTGCGAGGTGAGGAATAAACTCACCCGTGAACCAATCCTGAGCATTGAAAAAATTGTGTTTGTAAATGTTGATGAATCAGGAAAACCTGTACCGCACAAAAAAACAGAGATCACGTATGTAAAAGACAGACTGTAAGAAAAAACGGCAATGAGCAATTGACAATAGCACTAAAAAACAGAATTCATGTTTTGGCTGTTGACAATTGCCCGTTGCCAATTCACTATTCATCATCATCTTCTTCGTAAAAAGCATCCTGGTTATAATAGAGCTTTTCCCAGGCAGTAACAGCCTGGTCATCGAGGCATTCAATAATATCGAAGATGAGGTCGGCTTTTTTTCGCCAAACAATTTCTTCGCCATCGGTAAATGTAGAAAGGCAAAGGGCATGGTCTGTTTTAAAATGCACTTTGATCATTTGCAGGGCATCTTCTTCTTTTTCCTGAATGAGGTAATTGCAACCGGCTTCCAGCAAGTCATACGTGTACATAACTTCACAAATTTTAAACATCAACAATCTTGTTCCAGCGAATTTTAATGGGCGTAGTTGGAGTTGGAATCGGGTTGTAGAGTACCGGGTTAGTGTGTTGAAACAAATGTAACATCATTTCCCCGATTTGGAGAAAGAGAATACCCCTGCCAAAGTCATTTTACAAAAAATTAATCAGGCTTATTGAAAACCAGCAGCTTACAGTTTAATCTAATTCAACTACGGCTATTTTCTTTCCTTCGAAGTTGATTTGCAGGATCTTAACTGTTCTTACAGGCTGGCCCCCTTGAATAGCTGGCTCCCAGGAATACTGATCCATCCAGGCTTTCAGTTGAGCAAAGTCGGGGCGAACATTGCTGTTAGGGCGCACTTCATAGGTACAAGGTCTGCCGTCCTTTTCTATCAGAATGCTGAGGGTTATTTTTCCACCCGCTTTTTTTTGGGTGTATTG
>JAACZX010000308.1 GCA_009996555.1 Chitinophagaceae bacterium
CCTTTTATGAAATGATCATTCAGTTGAATGATCTTTCCGGTAACCGGCATGTGTGCTGTAATGAGATAATCGTTGTACCGTATTGTTGCCAGCATTTCGCCTTTTTGTTTGAAGCCTGTTGCATCTGTATAAGCTAATTCCTGTATTGCTTTAAAGCCTGTGAGCTTAAACTTACAGATGCCTGTGTAAGCTACTGATCCCTGAAAATCGATCCATTCGTGATCATTGGTGAAATAAAGGTCTTTTGCAAAGGAATTGTTGGCTTTCATATTGCAAAACTACCTGAATAGCGTGTTGGCAGTGGTTGCACAAATCACCCCAAAAAGTGATAAATATCAATTTATAAAACAGGTAATTTTGACGCCATGAGCATCAGGCATATGTTTCCGATAGATAAATGGGATTTTAAAAGTGAATCTATCCTCGCAGATCTGCCTCCTCACGACTATACATTGCTTACGGCCCATGCCACTGAACATACTTATGCAAAAGGCGAGATTATTTTCAGGGAAGGTGGTTTTCCATCGGGCATTTATTTTATTACGAAAGGGAAAGCCAAAAAATACATGGCTGATAACGATGGGCATGAACAGGTGATTTATGTGGCCAATACCGGCGAACTGCTGGGTTATCATGCCATTCTTTCCGGAGACCATTACCCCGACTCAGCAGCTGCTTTGGAAGAAAGCAGGGTCATGTTTATCCCGAAAGAGGATTTTCTTATGGTGATGCAACAATCGGAGGTATTGAGTAAACGCTTGCTGAAAACCCTGAGCCACGAGTTTTCGGTACTGGCAAACAGCCTCTCCTTACTCACCCGCAAACCTGCACGGCAACGGCTGGCACTGCAACTGATCGTATTACGGGAAAAATACAAAGAGAACCATCAACCCGGCATGCCGGTTGAAATCAATATGAGCAGGAAGGACCTTGCCAATTTTGTGGGCACCGCACGTGAGCATGTTATCCGCCTGCTCGCAGAGTTTCGCCAGGAAGGAATTCTTGAAACATCCGGAGCAAAAATTACTGTGCTGGATGTAAACAAGCTATTGCTCATTTATAACCAGTAAATACTTGGTAAACATGCAGCATTGATTGTGACCATGGTGCAGCATTTGCATTTTGCTAAGCTGCTTTTCATTTTTACAATTTGCTTTACCGCATAACCTCCCTGCCGGAGAAATTGTATCTTCAATCCATTACAATCACCATTTGCCCAAACTCTGTTGTGAGCAAAAAAGCGAGCCATTCTTTTTCCGGAAAATTCCTTTTACGTTTCTGTAAGCTGATCATTTTTTTATCAGCCACACAGATGTTGTTTGCACAACAACGTGTTTTTACCAATCAACAACATTTTACGGTAGAAGACGGGCTTCCGCAAAACTTCATCAGCAGTATCCTGCAGGATGAGGATGGATTTATCTGGCTGGCTACCATGGACGGGCTTTGCAGGTATGATGGACGGGTATTCAAAACATTTCACTACAATTCAAAAGACAGCAGCAGCCTTGCATCCAACACCATCAACAATGCAGGAAGGTTTCAAAACAATACCATTACTGTTTATTATACGTTAACAGATGCTGATGATTTTAACCTGCGGACATTTAAAGCAAGCCGCAACAACATTCCCAAACAACTAAGCAAAATTCCGCATGCACGCTGGCAGTTTTATCATGTTGCTTACACTACTGCCAACTGGTTATTCATTATGGATAATCACATGGGCATGGGCTGGCTTAACAGCAAAACAAATAAAGTGCATTATGCCAGCAAGGCCAATGGTTTGTTAATACAGGATACTATCAGCGCTGCTATAGAATCAGCCGAAGGAAAACTATACCTGGTAAGTGAAAACGGTGTGCAGGTGAGTAATACAAGTAAAACAAAGTTTGAATCGACGCCATTTGTAACGAATGTAAAAAAAGAAACCATTCATCCTTCAGGAGTGGTTGACAGGTTTTCAATTGTTACTCTTCCACATAATCGTTTACTGGTGGCCGATAGAGACAAGATAATCTTGCTCGACATCAACAAAAGAACAAGCAGCTTCATACTTCCACCTGCAACTACAAAACCACTTGCTTTTTTAAATTGCGAGGTGCTGGCAGATACAAAAGGCCGTGCCTATTTCGAAAATGACGGACGCATTTTCCGCATCACTGAAAATGGTGAAATGAAATTACTATGGGAGAATACAGAAAACCCTTCCTTGCGTATCAGTGCATTTTTTATTGACCGGTCGGATGTGTTATGGTTAAGTGTGAATGCTCAGGGTTTGTTAAAGATCGATCTGCAATCTGCTGCATTTGAAACGTATCGTTACCGTGAAAATTTTATTGTGGATATACTGGAGCATGCCGGTGTAAAACTAACGCTCCCCCTCGATGAAAGAACAAGAGCTGAAGCATCATACACCTTGCGGCAGGACATTGACAAGAACGGGCAACATTATATGCACAGCAGCTGGCTGGGCAATGCAACTGTTTATCAGCTGCAACAAAAAAGCCTCAGCCCGTCCTTCCCGATTCCAACACAACCATTTTATTATGGTGTTGCGGCAATGCCCAACAATGATGTATGGATGCTGGGCCACGAAGGATTTGTGTGGTATTTCTGTAAACGGTCAACTCCGGAAAAAGAAAAATTACTGATCGATTATGACCAGCTGGGACAGGTTGATGCAATGGATGCAAAGTTTGTTGGCGGGTCGGTTTGGATCACCACGTACAAGCAAGGTCTGTTACAATATGATGCCAATAAAAAGATCAGCAGTTATGTGGGTGACCTGAAAAATGGGAAAATGCCGGAGAGTCTTACAGAAATTTGTGCTGATCCTGTTGACAGTAATTTATTCTGGATCGGTTCACGTGGCGGCGGACTAATTCTCTGGCATGCACAAAAAGGTTTGCAACGGATTTATACTACCGATGATGGTTTACCTAACAATACCATCTATTGTATTTTACCTGACAAAGCCGGCAAGATATGGTGCAGTACCAACAAAGGCATTTTCCGGTTTGATAAAATAAGCGGACAGGTAACCGCTTTTGAAAAAACAGATGGTTTGCCCGGCAATGAATTTAACCGTGCTCATAAATTCATGTTTGCCGATGGGCGGCTTGCGTTTGGTGGCCTTGATGGTTATACGATTTTCAATCCTGCAAATTTCT
>JAACZX010000660.1 GCA_009996555.1 Chitinophagaceae bacterium
GGTGAGCCGCAAAGCTACCGGGGAAGACGGCGGTTTCCCTGTTGTAGCCTGTACCCAGCAGAAAGCGTGTGTTGCTGTTGCCGCCTGCCAATGACAACTGTATGTTGCTGTTGGTGGCTGTGTTGCCAACGAAGTTGTTTACAAAGTTTGTATAGCGTGTAGTATCCCACAGTAACAGATCGGGAGCGTTTGCAACGGTGGGTGTGCTGCCATCGTTGGCGAAAGCTTCCCTGCGCATTTGCAGGTATTGCTGTGTGTTGAGCATTTCCACTCTGGTGGCAATGCGTGAAATGCCGGTGAAGGTATTTACGGTAAAGGAGGTGCGGCCGGGTTTTGCCTGTTTGGTGGTTATGAGCACAACCCCGTTTGCTCCCCTGCTGCCATAGATGGCGGTGGCATCGGCATCTTTGAGGATATCGATGCTTTCGATATCGGCTGGATTGATGAGTGCGAAGGGACTGAGGCCACCCTGTGAGGCAGAACGTGGGTTGTTGGCCGATGAGCGAAGCTGGCTGACGACTTCGTTGCCGGGTGAAAAAGGAATACCATCGATGATGAACAGCGGATCGTTACCGGAGGCCGATGTTTCCAATGAAGTGCGGCCACGTATTTCAATTTTGATGGCGGAGCCGGGGGCACCGCTGGCCTGGGTAACCACAAGCCCCGGCACCCTGCCGTGCAGGGCTGCCAGGGGGTTACTCAGGGGTTGTGTTGCAAGCTGCGCCGTTGTTATTGTTGCAACGTTGCCCGTGTTGTACCGTTTTGTGGTGGTTCCATAGGCAATGATGACGGTTTCATCTAACTCGGTTATTTTACGTTTAAGGATGACCGTTATGAGGCCCCGCATGTTGTTTGATTCGATGGCGGTTTGGTAACCGATGGCAGATACCATGAGGGTATCGTTAGGTTTTGTGTTTAACAGGGTGAACTCTCCTTTTGTATTGGCGACAGTTGAATTGGTTGTGCCTTTGATGGTGATGGTAGCTGCCGAAACAGGATTACCTTCTTCGTTAATAACATTGCCTTTGATGGTGATTTGCTGGCACATGGAGAGTAATGGACAAAGCAGTGCCAGGCAATAAATGAGACGTTTCATTTTTGCAGATAGTTTAGGAACCTCCTTCCAACTCCCTCCGAAGGAGGGGGAGTTAAAGACAGGGTTCGTTTGAACAATATTGTTAGCCGGGAAGTTTGTAAGGCGGGAAGGATGTGCTATGCTAAAGCATAGCATAATGCATTGTAAGCCTAAGCGGTATTAGCCGTGATCTTGGGGCTTCACACAAAACTTGGTGAGCAGCAGGTAAAATGCATTGTGGTGCTTTTGTACTTTCATGCTTTATGGTTTAGGTGTGCTTGAAAGTCCCGTACAATAAATGTCCTGCTTGTAAATTGGAGAAAGTGAGTACAAAAAAAGGCGCAGGTTACACTTACGGCTTTGAGGCCCTCGGAGAGCCTAACCACGCATAAGCAATTACCCACGCCTAGGTCGTGGGCATTCTACTTATTGTCCCGTGGTTGTTGAAATTTCCGAGGTTTCAAAGCGAGACCCTAAGCGAACGCATCAAATTAGTTTATGAAGGATTCGCAAATATATTTCGTCAAAACAAATATAGAGTAAATATGTCAAATGCGGAACATCGTCCGCATGTTTTTTTATGACAACGACTTTATTTGTTCTGTGCGGGATATCTACGATACCATATGCGAGTATATTAGCGACAAATGGATTGGCCAAAGCAATGAGTCTTTACGGTCATTTGCAACCAATCATGACATTGATGAGAAAACAGTAAGGCAAATTGAGCAATGGAAAAAAAAGCGTTACAAAATCACCATCGGTACACTCGAGAAAATTTGCAAAGCACGTGATCTTACAATTGAGAAGTTTTTCAAATTAATTAACCGGTAAGTTTCTCCACTATCAATTAAAAAAAACTTTGAATGGCAATTGGAAAACAAATTGCTATTATTTTATTTATATTAGTGCTGCCCAGCATTGTGCAACTGCTACCGTGAACACCGGATAAGCCAGAGCTAACTAAACTCCATGCTATTATACACCGGAATAAGATTTTAATTGCTGCGCAGGAGAAGAGTTTGAATGAAGCGCCGAGATATTCAAAAGATTTATTGAAGTAGGTTTTTAATTACAAAACTTGTTGTATTAGCAACAATATAAAAAGTATAGCACTAAATAAATAATTATCAAGAGCGCTATTGTATATAATAACATAAATTTTAAAAACATTTACATGAACAGTACCGAGCAGGAATTCCTAAAGTTTTATATGGAACAGACTTGGGAAGAAATGAGGCATCTTGAAAACCTTCGTGAAAGAGTTTCTGCAATAATAATTACACTTGCTACTGCTATCACTGGGTTTATTATTCAACAAAAGTTCACAAGTGAAACCCGACCTTTAATGTGGTTTATAATCTTGCTAGGCATTTTTGGACTTTTAATGACCCTCAAAATTTTTCAAATACATCAAAAGAGTCAAAAACGACTTGACAAATGGTATAGCTATCTGGAAACAAACTCAGGTGACAACCCACAAATTCTAATACTTAGAAATTTAGCTGATGTCGAAAATAAAAGAGAGTTTCGTATTGTTTCAAAAATACCACACAACTATTTTTGGTCGACAATTTTTGTATTTATCATTATTGCAGGTACATATCTTTTATTTCAAAAACCTACCGCTGATGTAAAAGAGACCTCCCCTACTTCCTCGACTACGATCATTATAAAAAATGATAAAAAGCTTGACACTATCTATCATAAAGTTGATTCACTTATAAACAAAAAATAATAATGGCCTATAGAAATGGAACATATATTGCTTTTCATGCTCAAGGAACAAATATTCCAACTGACTCGGATATTAAATACTATAATTTAATGAAGGCGTGGACAGAAAAACATGACGACGATTTCTCTATGATTAATAGTCACGACAAAACAGGTGCAGTTCGAGATAGCAGTAAAAGAGAGACCTTAATGGCAAGGTTAAAGGAGAGACTCAGAAATAGTAAGCACATGGTTTTAATTATAGGCCCGACTACAAAGAATGACAATGATTGGGTGCCATTGGAAATTGAGTATGCAATTGACACTTGCAACATACCAATAATTGTTGCATACACTGGATATGAATTTATAATAGATCCT
>JAACZX010000661.1 GCA_009996555.1 Chitinophagaceae bacterium
CAGCCTGTATTTTTCATGCACTAAGGTGCACGATGGTTCAGGAATAACATCTTTTACCAGTTTATTAAACAATTGCTCCTTCGATAAACCAATTGTAGAAAGCCCGGTATTATTCATGGATATAAAGCGGAAATTTTTACCGCCGTCTTCCACACCAAGCAAAAAGATGATTGCGTTTGTAGAATTATAAATAAGATTGAGCTGCTCTTCGTTTAACCTTAATGCTTCTTCAGCCTTTTTCAGCCCGGTAATATCCTGTACGGTACCCTGTGCAGCAATGGGAGTTTTCTCTTCATCAAACAGCACCGTTCCTTTCTGGATCACATACTTTATTTCATTTGCCGGAGTTACAATCCTGTGTTCGTGATACAGTGGTGCAGCACCTGCTAATACCAGATCTTTTTCTTTTTCAAAACGTTCCCGGTCATCGGGATGCACAAAAAGATAGAAGGAACTGAAATTACCTTCAAAATCTTCTCTGCTCACAGCGTATATTTGGTACACTTCTTTAGACCAGAATAATTCATCGGTCTTAAGGTTGTGCGACCAGTAGCCAAGCTTTGCAATTTGCTGGGCAGTTTCTAACTGATCGTTTAAACCCAGCAATTCACGCTCATAAGCTTTTGTTTGTGTGATATCCCTGCTATGACAGGCAACACCAATTACCCCCTCTTCACTCACAATGGGGTTAAAGCTGATGGCATCCCACCGTTCCAGGGCTTCTTCATTAACAGCCGATGTATGTAATTCTATTGAGAACGTTTCGCCACGCAAACCACGATCGTACAGATTTTTCCAGAAAAGAATCAAATCATCATCAAACACATCTTTCACCAACACACTGTCGCCCGGCTCCAGGTAAACGTTATTGCTTTTTCTTAATGAACGGGCAAAAGGTTTATTTGCAGCAAGAAGTTTGTATTCTTTGTTTACACTCCAGATGATATCTGTAGTAGAGTTAATGAGCGCTTCTTTATCAAGCCGGTCATATTCTTTTTGCTGTTCCTGGATCTTATGAACAGATACATCGTTTACAGCAACAACAATAAACTGCTGGCTGGTTTCTGTCGTATACAAATCAACATGTACAGACAGATCTATTTTACTGCCGTCAGTTTTTACTCCCTCAGTTTCAATTTCAACAGAGGTGTTTTCATTTTGCCACAGTTTCTGCAAAGATGTTTTTACAACATCCTGTGCAGCATCAGCAAATAACCTGTAAAAATTTGTTTGAGGAATTTGTTCCTGTGTGGCGCCAAAAATTGTACAAAACTTATCGTTGGCCTGTACCAAATAACCATCTGTATCAACTAAGGCTAACCCAACATAACTGGTATGAAATGTTGCTGCCGTCAGGTAGTGGTTATTTTGAGCGTTTTGCATTTTTGGTTTCCCTATCGGATAATTATAATGTTCTTTCGATTGCCTAAGTAACCGGGCATATAAGACAGCAATATTACTTCACACAAATATCTCTGACACTGCTTAATTTTTCAATTAGCAGCACTACTTATAAGTGAGCTTCAAAATCACTAAATAAAAGGAATTTCTGCCCCCGATGCCATCTTAGCAATACCATGTTATTTGTGGCAGAACTGCAGCAAAAGGACATAGCCTTGCCACAATATCTGCAAATACCAATAAAGGTGGATTTTGGGTATCACTTTCGTAAAGCATGTGCGCTTGCTCATATTTTCCCGAAAATGATATATAACTTCTTACTGGTTAAATTGCTGGCACAAATATCAATAGAAACCCTTAAGGAGGGTATAGTCCTGTAGCCTTATTGCATGTAGTATGGATTCTACAATTTCTTTTTGCAAACCATTCGGCTTATTGAAATGCAGGTATTTTCAGGAGTTACAGCAAGGATTGTATAAAAAAGCCCCATGTACTATACATGAGGCTTGAAAGTGTTTATGATAGTTTAGTTTTCTGTTGCATTAATCATTGCATCAGACAGAATAGTATAACATTTTACCCAGGCTTTTTTTACATCCGGAGTATAATCACGCCCCAATCCTTGTTCAAGCGTCCACAACAAAGCATCACCAACAATTTTATATTGCTCGGGTTTTACTCCATAAGCCACATGCCGCCTCGACATAGCTGCAATATCATCGGTAAGGTCCTCCAGCTGATCAAGCCTTGCCACAATGGTGCTGATCATATCCATCAGCTTCCGGTATTGCTGGTTCATGTCTTTGGGAAACATTTTCCGCACACCCGGATGATCAGTAAACAGTTTTCCATAAAAGGTATCGCCCACTACAACAGGGTTAACATCCCTGAATAATCGCCACGATCTTTTCACCAGCAAAATTTCCTCCTGCGTCATCAGTATCAATTCGTTTTTTCGTCTTGTAAAGTTCCTCAACCGGGCTTTTACAAAAAAGAAAAACATACCGAAGTGTAGTAAATCTTCATTGAAACGTAAACAGTCCCGCCGGAGCGGGACTGCTATAAAACTATACCAAGAGAACCAACTATGCTCGTTGAGGGGCTTCGGTCACTGCATCAATCATAGCCGAAGAAAGTAACTGGTAACAAGCCGTCCATGCTTCTTTTACCTCCTTTGTCCATAAGCCTGCAAGTGCCTGCTCCAACGTCCATAAAAGAGCTGCACCAACAATGGCGTAATGTTCTTCTTTTACACCATACTTTACATGACGTTGTGCCAGTTGCTGAATGTCGGTTAAAATAGTATCCAGCTTATCAAGCCGGTGAATAACATAACCGATCATGGTGATGAGTTTTTTTGATTGCAGTGGAATGGGTTCACGAAACATGGGCCTCAGCTGCGGCGCTGTATCAAGCAAACGCTTGTAAAAAATACCACCTGCAACTACGGGATCAATACGCTCCACTACCGACCATGAATATTTTACCAGTTGAATATCACTGTGTGTCATACGATGTTTTTATGGTTAAACAATTACTATTCTTGACAGATCATCCGGACAATAACGTATATGAATAATGTCCCCAATGCCCGGCATTTGATTTATGTTTAATAAAGTTTGTACGTGCCTGTAAACAATCACTCCTTTTATTTTTAACATCACCCACATCCGCAGCTGCACATAACCTGATAAATCATCCTGCTCCTCCACCATATCAAGAATATGTGCTGTAGCGGGCACGCCGGTTCGTAGCAGAAAGCGCTGCCAT
>JAACZX010000662.1 GCA_009996555.1 Chitinophagaceae bacterium
GCCCAGAATTTTAAGTTGGAATAATCAGGAATTGTGTCTCCGGCTGTAAAGAAGTCTTTGTAACTACGTGTTTGCGTTTTGTGCGAAGGAAAACATCCCACGATCAGTGTGATAAAAATTAACGACAGAATGAAAAAACCTTTCTTCGATTCAACCAATTTTGTAATTTTTGCAACTCAAACCTAATTGAAAACAGGCATACTTAATGAACTAAACTATTTATTATGACAATTCCGGTAGTTGATCTTGCAGAGTTTACCAGCGGCGATCCCGTCAGGAAACAACAATTTGTAAACGAATTAGGGAAGGCATACGAAGAGGTTGGGTTTGTGGCCGTAAAGAACCATGGAGTGCCCGATGATCTTATTGCCGACCTGTATAAGTATGTGCAGCAATTCTTTTCATTGCCGCTGGAAAAGAAGAGAGTGTATGAAATACCTGAGCTGGCTGGGCAACGGGGCTATACTTCTTTCGGTAAGGAGCATGCAAAAGGAAGTGATGCACCTGATTTAAAAGAATTTTTTCAATATGGTCAAAAGGCTGAAGGAGAGGAGTTTGTTCCGGAAGAGTACCCGGAAAATGTACAGGTGAGTGAGATCAGCTCCTTTAATCCCACTTTTCATAATGCTTATCGTTCTTTTGAAGAAAGCGGGAAGAAGTTGCTGCAGGCAATAGCACTCTATTTGGGGCTTGACGAATTTTATTTTGATAGTTGGGTGCGTAACGGAAACTCTATTCTCCGTGCAATTCATTATCCACCCATCACCAACGAACCGAAGAGTGCTATCCGTGCAGAACAGCACGAAGACATTAACCTGATCACACTATTGGTTGGTGCATCAGCCGATGGTTTGCAGATACTGACAAAACAAAATGAATGGGTAGGTGTAACATCTTTACCTGAACAGATAGTGGTGAATGTGGGCGATATGTTACAACGGCTCACCAATAACAAACTGCGTTCAACAACGCATCGTGTTGTGAATCCACCACGGGAATTGTGGCATACCTCACGTTTCTCTATTCCTTTCTTCCTGCATCCAAAGGGAAATATGTCACTGGCTTGTCTTGAAAGTTGTATTGATGAAACGAATTCAAAACATTATCCCGACGCAACTGCCGGTGAATATCTGGATGAAAGGTTACGGGAAATTGGTTTAAAAAAATAATCAACAAAACTTACAGATCTGAAATTTATCCGTCACATTCCTTTTTTAAAAGCAGTCTTGATTTATACACTCACTGCTTTTGGTGGCCCACAGGGACATATAGGAATGTTGATGAAAATTTTTGTAAAGAAGCGGCGTGATCTTACGGAGCAGGAGTTAACGGAAATTATTTCATTTTGTCAACTCCTTCCCGGAGCAAGTTCTACCCAAACGATCACACTGATAGGATATAAACGTGGTGGACTCCCACTGGCATTGGTCACATTGTTTGTATGGGTGTTCCCCGCATGTTTCATAATGGGAGCACTTTCGTTTTTTGTACACTACCTCGACAGAAAAGCGCTGCATACCGACATATTTAAATTCCTGCAACCAATGGCTGTTGGTTTTTTAATTTATGCCACATGGAATACATATAAAATTGCTGTCACCAATACGATCACAAGAGTAATTATGATTGTGGCGGCAATTGCAGTTTATGCTTTCATTAAAACGCCTTGGGTTTTTCCGATCATTTTGGTGTTGGCAGGTATAGTGACAAACTTTAATAAAAAGCGTATTCCTCAAAAAGAAATTTCAAGAAGAAAAATTAAATGGACAAACATCTGGTTGTTTGTATTGGTATTTGTTGTGGCAGGTTTTTTAAGTGAAACGGCACGAAAGCAGAACTGGGAATATAGAAGAGCATTTAATCTTTTCGAAAACTTTTACCGCTTTGGAAGCCTTGTATTTGGTGGGGGACAGGTGCTTGTACCAATGATGTATGAGCAGTTTGTAATTCGTGAAAAAACACAATACATGACGGGGGAAGAGTTGTTGACTGGTGCCGGATTTGTACAGGGAATTCCGGGTCCGGTTTTTTCAATGGCTTCCTACGCTGGTGGCATGGCAATGCGTGACCAGGGAACCGATGGCCAGGTGCTGGGCGGTATCATTGGAGCAACAGCAATTTTTCTTCCCAGTTTGTTATTGGTGTTATTCTTCTATCCAATATGGAATAATCTGAAAAAATATGCGGTCGTCTATCGGTCTCTCGAGGGCATCAATGCTGCAACAGTTGGATTAATGGCAGCTTCAGCCTTTTATGTGGCAAGGGATATTTCTATTCTGGACATGAATGCAGTTAGCTATTTAAATCTCGCTGTCATTTTTTCAACAACCATTATACTGTCAACAACCAAAATTCCTCCGCCCATTATTGCTCTCGTTTGCTTATTGCTGGGTTGGGTGTTTTGACTTGTAGTAACCCGACAATTCTATTTCCTGGCAAACAACATCAGGAACAAGAAAACGAATGGATTTTGAATGGGAGATCAACTCACGTATATGCGTAGCCGAAATTTCCAGTAAGGGTGCATCCAACACATGAAGCTCTTTAATGGTTGAGTTGGTAGTAACAGAAAACCTCGGCCTTGTATAAACATAGATCGGAAAGCGGTTCATGATCTGGTCTCCGTGTTTCCACTTGTCAAGATTTTGCAAACTGTCGCTTCCCATAATTACAGCAAAGGAATCGTGTGGATATTTTTCTTCGAGGTAAGCGAGTGTATTAATGGTATACGATGGTTTAGGTAACCGGAACTCAATATCAACGGCCTTGAAGGAAGTATAATTTTGAATGGCAAGGTTTACCAGGTGTAACCGGTCGTATTCGTTGAGTAAGGTTTTTTGTTCCTTAAAAGGATTTTGGGGCGAAACAACAAACCACACCTGCGCCAGGTCTGTTTCATTAAGAATATGCTGGGCAATGATCAAATGGCCATTATGAATAGGGTTAAAAGACCCAAAGTACAACCCGATTTTCATAAATAATTGATAATCAAATGTTTATATGGTTTTTACCAAAATGCTTTCTGCTTCTTCCACACGCAGGCTTAATTGATAGCCAGCTACTTTAATGCTGATTGGGTCGCCTAAAGGAGCCTGCATCTCCACTGTTACTTCCTCACCGGGCACACAACCCATTTCCATTAGCTTTAAAAAGATTTCATCATTT
>JAACZX010000309.1 GCA_009996555.1 Chitinophagaceae bacterium
CTTATTCGCCATTGGTTCAACAACAGCAAACGCAGTTCAACAATATTGTAACAATACTATCGTCATTGGCAAAGCTCCGGGCAAAGAAGAACTGGTGCGCCAGGCGATGGAATACTTTTCGTGAATAGTGAATGGTGAGTGGTGAATAGGAGTCTGCAATATTGACCATTCACCATTGACCATTGACGTAACAAAAACACAATGACTCAACTTAAGAACGACTTATTATTAAAAGCACTCAGAGGAGAAACGGTAGAACGTCCGCCGGTATGGATGATGCGCCAGGCGGGAAGATATTTACCTGATTATATTAAGCTGCGTGAGAAATATGATTTCTTCACCCGTTGTCAAACACCGGAGCTTGCAACTGAAATTACCTTACAACCGGTTGACCAGGTTGGAGTGGATGCTGCAATTATCTTCAGTGATATTTTGGTGATTCCACAAGCAATGGGTGTGGAAGTGTTGATGGAAGAAGGCAAAGGCCCCTCGCTTCCTAAAACAATTGTTACGCAAAACGATATTGATGCTTTGATCACAACTGGTGCTGAAGAAAGTTTGAAGTATGTGTACGATGCGTTGAGCTTAACCAAAAGAGAATTGAACGGTCGTGTACCGTTGATTGGTTTTGCAGGTGCGCCCTGGACTATCCTTTGTTATATGGTAGAAGGTAAAGGAAGTAAAACATGGGACAAAGCAAAGCAGTTTGCCTATACACAACCTGCAATGGCACATCAATTGTTGCAAAAGATCACCGACATTACCATTGTCTATTTAAAGAACCAGGTGAAAGCCGGTGCTGATACCGTGCAGGTGTTTGATAGCTGGGCAGGTTCTTTATCTCCAGCCGACTTTAAATTATTTGCACAGCCATATTTATTCCAGATCGCCGAAGCATTGAAAGATGATGCGCCAGTGATTCTTTTTCCGAAAGGAACATGGCATGCGTTGAAAGATATTAGTGAAAGTGCTGCAAGTGGTGTGGGTATTGATTGGTGCATTACACCACAAATGGCAAGAGAGTTTACGCAGAACAAGATCACCATTCAGGGTAACTTTGATCCGGCGAAATTATTAGCACCCATTCCTGAGATCAAGAAAGCAGTAAAAGAAATGATCGATGCATTTGGTACACAACGATACATTGCCAACTTAGGTCATGGTATTACACCCAATGTACCTGTTGATCATGCAAAAGCATTTGTGGATGCGGTGAAGGAATACGGCCCCCTCTAACTCCCCCAAAGGGGGAGCAATGCATTGCACAGCCCTTGCTTATTTAACTATCACGTGAATAGTAAATTGGAAACAACTACAACATATCAAGATCTTTCTTCTCTTCCCCCTTCGGGGGTTAGGGGGCTTTGGATATCATTCATTCACGATTTGCAAAACCGCATTTGTTCTGCATTGGAACAAAGTGATGGTAAAGCCACATTTGTGGAAGATGCATGGGAACGACCCGAAGGCGGTGGTGGTAAAACACGTGTCATTGCCAATGGAAATGTGTTTGAGAAAGGCGGCGTAAATACATCGATTGTGTTTGGCGATGTTACCGATGCCATGCGCACACAACTTAAAATTGATGGAGCGAAATGGTTTGCCTGTGGTTTGAGTTTGGTCATTCACCCAATCAATCCATTTGTACCAACAGTGCATTGCAATTACCGCATGTTTGAATTGTACAATGAACAAGACGAAGTAATCGACAGATGGTTTGGCGGTGGTACAGATTTGACACCTTATTATTTATTTGTTGAAGATGCAAAGCATTTCCATCAAACCTATAAAGATGCCTGTGATGCATTTGATCCTTCGTTCTATCCAAAGTTCAAAGAAGAGTGCGATAACTATTTTGTAAACTGGCATCGCAATAAAGAGCGCAGAGGTATTGGTGGTATTTTTTATGATCATCAACGACCAGCCCCCTTTGATTCCCCCGGAGGGGGAAAATCCACAGCACAAACCTCACTTGTTCAAGATGCTGATAATTCCTTAAACTCTTTAACAGGCGAGGCTGGTGCGCAGGTGGCCCCTTCAACTGGAGGGGGTCGGGGGGAGGTTTTCTGGATTGATTTTGCGAAAGCATGCGGCAATGCATTTATTGATGCGTACATTCCTATCGTTGAAAAAAGAAAGCACACAACTTATACTGCAGAAAACAAACACTGGCAGGAAATACGTAGAGGAAGATATGTGGAGTTCAATCTGGTGCATGACAGAGGAACGATCTTCGGTTTGAAAACCAACGGACGAATTGAAAGTATTTTGATGAGCTTACCTCCTACCGTTCGGTTTGAATACAACTATCAACCACAACCGGGAGGTGAAGAAGATAAATTGTTACAAGCCTGTCTGCACCCGAGAGATTGGCTGAATGAAATAAGTGAAGAAGAAAGAGTTGCCTGGGCGAAGAGATCGAACTCATGTTAAATGGAGGATGGCTGATGTAGGATGTCGGATTTATTGCCGATCGTTTGTAACTTTCTTAGAAAAACTATCTATGGATCGTAAAACACTACAAAGCCGAACAAAAAAATTTCATGTAGATGTCATCCATTTATGTGAAGCATTTCCGAAAAATGCCGCAGGGTTTGAAACAGCAAAACAGCTGATTCGTTCTGCAGGATCAGTTGGAGCAAATTACAGAGCGTCTGTCAGAGCAAAATCACCGGCAGACTTTCTTTATAAAATTGAAATTGTTTTAGAAGAAGCAGACGAAAGTCATTACTGGCTGGAAGTTGTGAAAGATGCAAAATTGCAAATAGGATCAGAGTTAGATAGATTGATTAAGGAGGCGAATGAATTAACGGCCATATTTGCTGCTACAGACAAAACAAATAAGACGAAGCAAAAGAGAATGTAGGATTTACACAACAACCATCCTACATCGACATTTAAAAATAATCGGGATGTTTGAACTGAGTGAAATCAGACATCAGCCATCCTACATCAGACATTGTTTATGTATCTGCAAAGAAGAAACAGAATCACCCGTCAATCAGAAGCCATTAGAAGCATGGTAAGAGAAACGATACTCACACCTGATGATTTTATCGTTCCGCTATTCATTGATGAAGGCGAGAACATCAAAACTGAAATTGCTTCTATGCCCGGTTACTATCGGAACAGCTTAGATGTAACGGTGAACGAAGTAAAG
>JAACZX010000663.1 GCA_009996555.1 Chitinophagaceae bacterium
GTTTTTAAAGGTTAATTATAAAACGTTACTATTATTATCCCTTTCTTTTTTGCTTCTTTTTTCTTTGTGAAAGCTGTTGAAAAGTGAATAACTAACTCGCCTAAGAATAATTCTTAAATTCAACTTTATATTTTCAATCAGCAGCGGCTGTGGGCAGACGGAATACTAATTCCCAACCTGCATAAAGGCCTGCTCGTTGTGCGTCACTTTAGACAGACACTTAACTATAAACTACTTTTAAAATAATGTCAGCTTTAGGAGAGCTTTTCGTATATGCAATATTGATTTTACTTGGACTTATTGCATTATTTTTTTTAATTCAAACATTTAAAGTTAGACCAAGACTTAGACCAATTATGCTGTTTAGCAGTTTGGTATTTTGTTATTTGTGTTTTAGCTATAAATCTTGTTTGACAGATGCATATGCAAACTCTCAAAAGAGACAAGTTGGGCTTTATTTTTTGACAAATTATCCTAACTGTGACAACTGCGTTTTAGAATTAAAAAAAGATATGACCTATACTGTAAAACAAAATGAAAAGATACTTGAGACAAGTAATTGGCACTATGAAAGTGGCGGAGATTATTGGATAACCTATTTAGACAATGACAGACATCAATTAGGCTCAGGCGACTATAGTTACAATAAATATGAACTAAAATATGCAAAGTAAAATTTGAAATTTCATTAGACCCCAGCTGCTCATGGCATTTCAAACATGTAAAAATGGTAGTGGTAAAAGATGACCGATGTATTAAAGCTGAATGCTGTCTGTAGTTTGCAACTACAGATAAGTTATATAGCAGTACAAAGATCAATCAGCAATATTTACATCAGCTTATGTTGACATATTCAACTTTAACGATGGAGATACTTTGCTATGAAAGACTGTAACCAGCAATCCATCAGCTTTCATCTATTCCATCAGTGTCATCAGCGGCTCTATTTCTTCGCAGTAATCAACGTGCCTCATTTAAACAGATCCCCTTTTCTTCAGGATAACAGAAAGCCGGAGCTTTTCTTCTTCGTGCATTTTTGTGCCTTCGTGTCTTAGTGGCAAAAAAACCTGTGTTCTCTGCAGCTCTGTATCTCAGTGTTGAAACATTGCAAGCGCAGCAAACAACCATAAACTAAAAACAAGAAACCTAAACTTCATTCTTCTTTCTGTTAACAATTTGCTTACAGCAAATTAACCTGCACATAATATCGCCCCTATACTTTCGCCGCCATAAATTAATTTCTTATGATGAAGAAAGCAGGGTTGTTATTTTTCTTTGCAATGATCTGTGGCATTGCAATGGCACAAAAGACAACATTTAAAATTAAAGTAAAGGACGAAGACAATTTAAGTTTGCCGGGTGCTTCGGTAGTGCTTACGCCGGGCAAATATGCAGGTGTTACCAACCAAACAGGTGAGCTCACCATCATTGGCATTCCTTCAGGTAACTATACAGTTTCCATTTCTTATATTGGTTATGCAACAAAAGAAAAAAGCATCAGCATCAGCGGTAATACAGAGTTAACTGAAACGCTGGCAGGCAATGCAACAACAGGTAAAGAAGTAGTTGTACTTGGCGACCGTTTAAAAGGCCAGGCCAAAGCATTGAACCAGCAAAAGAACAGCGGTAATATTACAAACATCATCAGTGCCGACCAGATGGGACGTTTCCCCGATGCAAATATTGGCGATGCCATTAAACGTGTGCCGGGCATTACAATGCAAAACGATCAGGGTGAAGCAAGAAATATTGTGGTGCGTGGTATGGGGCCTGAGTTTAATTCTGTTACGCTCAATGGTGAACGTATTCCATCGGCAGAAGGTGATAACCGAAGAATACAGATGGATCTTATTCCAACTGATATGGTGCAAACAGTGGAAGTAAACAAAACACTCACTGCCGATATGGATGCCGATGCTATTGGCGGATCGGTAAACCTTATTACACGTCCTGCACCAAACGGGTTGCGTTTGTCGGGTACAGTGGCTGGCGGTTATAATCCCATCCGCAATGGTTTTATTGGTACCACTAATTTTATTGTGGGCAATCGTTTTGCAAAGAACAAGATCGGTTTTGTGGTGAGTGGTTCTTACAATAAAAACACTTTTGGATCTGATAATGTTGAGTCGGTTTGGAGTAAGGATGCTAATGGTAAATTATTTGTGAGCGATCATGATGTGCGTGTGTATGATCTTATTCGTGTGCGCCGCAGTATTGCAACCACGGTAGATTTTAAGATCAATTCTTTACACAGCATTGCAGTTTCAGGATCGTATAACTGGAGAGATGATAAAGAAAACCGTTTCCGTTTACGTCATCGTTACAGAGGTGATGCAGAAGATCCAAATCCTGCTGAACTTATTTATGATGGAAATGGAAACATTACAGGTTACACAAATGGTGAAGTGTTGCGCCAAACAAAAGGCGGGTTAAACAATAGCCGTAACGAAAACCGCAGGCTGGAAGATCAGCGTGTACGGTCACTTGCTTTAACCGGTAATCATTACTTTGGTAAATTAAAAACCGACTGGAGTGTGCAATATGCAAAAGCATCGGAGAAACGTCCGAATGAACGCTACTTTGCTATGGGCCGCAGAAATATTACCATTACACAAAACATCAGCGATCCGCAAACACCATTGCTCACCGATACACGTTTGCTGAGCGATTATACAAGGCTTAGCGAACTTTCAGAACAGTTCCAGGATCAGTATGAACGTGATATAAATGCAAGACTCAACTTTGAATTACCTGCTTCTCTCATACCCAAACAAAAAGGAACATTCAGGTTTGGTGCACGTCTCCGTTCAAAAGAAAAAGTAAGAAACAATAATTTCTTTTCTTACGAACCGGTAACATCGTTCGGTAATATTTCATTACTTCCGCTGGTTGATAAAACAAACAGTAATTTTTATGCAGGCAGTAAGTATGCAGCCGGTCAGTTCATTGATCCTGCTCACCTGGGTTCACTCAATTTCAAAAATGCAGCTTTGTTTGATGAAACGGATGAACCAGCCGAATACTTAGCCGGTAACTATGAAGCTGCTGAAACCATTTCTGCAGGATATGCAGAGATCAACCAGCATATCACCGATAAGTTTACTGCAAGAGTGGGCGTTCGTTTGGAACACACATCTATCA
>JAACZX010000310.1 GCA_009996555.1 Chitinophagaceae bacterium
ACAATGGGTGCTGAACAGTTTGGCACAAACCTTCGTGCAACTGCCGCTACCACCATTCCAAATATGGTACGGGGTATGCTGGCAATATTTATTCTTCCATTGTTTAAATTCCTGCGTGAACTGGAAGGTGTGGGGTATGTAAAGGGAGGCATTTATACGGCTGTTATTATTATGGCCATTACAATGGTAGCGGCTTATTTTACAAGAGAGACTTTTCATAAAGACCTCAATTTTGTTGAAGGTGAAGATGTGTTGCCATAAGGTTGAACGTTCATGGTTGATCGTTAACAGTTAACTGCATCCATGAACCATCATTCATTAACTATGAACTTTACAGCATGAAATTCCTCATCATTCGTTTCAGCTCTATTGGCGACATTGTATTCACCACACCTGTCGTTCGTTGCTTAAAGCAACAGGTGCCCGATGCTGAAGTGCATTATCTCACCAAGTTCAGTTTTCGTCAAGTTATTTCATCAAATCCCTATGTAGATAAATTTCATTACCTCAATAACGATTGGGATTTGCTGATGCATGAACTGAAGGAAGAGAAGTTTGATTACATTATTGATCTGCATCATAACCTCCGCACATTACGCATTAAGCGGGCGTTGAAAGTAAAAGCGTTTTCATTTAACAAACTGAATATTCAAAAGTTCCTGCTGGTGAATTTTAAGATCAACAGAATGCCTGATGTGCATATTGTTGACCGTAATCTTGATACCGTAAAATCATTCGGCGTAAAGAATGATGGAAAAGGAATGGACTTTTTTATTCCAAAGGAAGATGAGATCAAACAAACAGATCTGCCACATTCACATGCATTAGGTTACATTGGAATTGTTATTGGTGCAGCGCATTTTACCAAGCGGTTGCCGGTAGAAAAACTGCAGCAACTTTGTGCAGCATTACATCATCCTGTTGTATTGTTAGGCGGGCCAGATGATAAAGAAGCCGGCGATGCGATTGCTGCCATTGACAACGTGAAGATCTATAATGCATGCGGCAAATTTTCCATCACTGAAAGTGCTGACCTGGTTCGTAAAGCAAAACTTATTATAGCGCACGATACCGGTTTAATGCATATTGCTGCTGCATTAAAAAAACCGGTGATCGCTGTTTGGGGAAACACCATGCCTTTGCTTGGTGTGGCACCTTACTATGGGTATTCACCTGTTCAAACAACAAAGTTTGAAGTAAGCAATCTTTCCTGCAGGCCATGTTCAAAAATTGGCCGTGACAGCTGCCCAAAAAAACATTTTAAGTGTATGAACCTGCAGGATGTGGAAGCTATTGCTGCAACAGCACAGGCTTGGGCAAAAACATTACGCTGATGAAAGCATGAAATAAAAAAACGGTTTCACTTTTGTGAAACCGTTTTTATCATTAGCACATCAGCTAATTTTCAAATTAACGAATTAAAGTGTCTTCAACACATCATTCATATTTCTTACAGCTGCAGCACTTTTATCGAATGCAGCCTGTTCATCAGCATTCAATTCAAAGTCAAGAATTTTTTCCCAACCGTTGCGGCCAATGGTAACAGGCACACCAAGACAAATATCTTTTTGTCCGTATTCACCATCTAACGCTACGCAGCAGGTAAACAGTTTCTTTTCATCACGTAAAATGCTTTCAACCATTGCAGCTCCGGCGGCACCTGGTGCATACCATGCCGATGTACCAATTAATGCAGTAAGTGTAGCACCACCCACCATTGTATCTTTTACAATTTTCTCCTGCTGTTCAGCAGTTAGGAATTTTGTTACAGGAACGCTGTTCCATGTTGCAAGGCGGATCAAAGGAATCATTGTTGTATCACCATGACCACCCACAACCACTGCATTCAAATCAGCAGGTGAGCAACCTAAGTGTTGGCTCAACTGATATTTGAAACGGCTGCTGTCCAATGTACCACCCATACCAATAATGCGGTTCTTTGGTAAGCCTGTTGACGTTAATGCCAGGTACGTCATCGTATCCATCGGGTTACTGATGATGATGATGATAGCATCAGGCGAATATTTCAGAATGTTTTCGCAAACAGATTTTACAATGCCTGCGTTTACACCAATCAATTCTTCACGGGTCATACCGGGTTTACGTGGTAAGCCGGAAGTGATCACTACAACATCACTGTTTGCAGTTTTACTGTAATCGTTTGTGCTGCCAACGATCTTGGTATCAAAACCAAGGAGGGCGGCTGTTTGCATCATATCCTGCGCTTTCCCTTCAGCAACGCCTTCTTTAATATCAAGTAATACTAACTCAGAACACAGTTCTTTACGGGCAATATTGTCAGCACAGGTAGCTCCTACAGCACCGGCACCTACTACAGTAACTTTCATGGATCAATAATTTAAAAATGAAAAATGTTTAGTGACCAACCTTCACCAAGGGTTCGGATGGCAGGCGCAAAGGTATTGGAGGAAAGGTTAAATGTCAAAACAAGGAATTACTATCTTTAAGCAAACTAAAAACAATCTGCATGATTCTCGTCATTCTTTACGTCGTACTCGGACTGATAGCACTTGCATTGCTGATCGCAGCCGTATTGCCCGGCAAATATCTGGTTGAAAAAACGATCGTTATTAAGCGCCCTGCTGCCGAAGTATATAATAAGGTAGCCGACCTTAATTATTACAAGGCATGGAACCCCTGGGCCAAAATGGAGCCGGATGCACAAACTGCTATTACCGGCAGCCCCATGCATGTTGGACATAAGTACTATTGGAACGGTAAGAAAGTAGGAGAGGGCAGCCTCACTGTGCGTTCTGCCACACCGGGCAAAGCCATCAATTTCGACCTTGTGTTCCTGAAGCCGTTTAAATCTGCAGCTGATGATGCATGGGATTTTACGGACACTGCTGATGGTACAAAAGTGGTGTGGCGTAACCGTGGCACTTTCCCTTTTCCGGTAGCCCGTTTAATGGGTCCTTCTATTACCAAACAGCTGAACGGCCAGTTTGAAGAAGGGCTTCGCAACCTGAAAGAAATGTGTGAGCAATAGTTTCTGTAAATGAATTGAACAAAGCCGGCCCCGTGCCGGCTTTGTTTTTTGCTTTATTTAACAGGAGGGAAGAAATTAAATTTGTTCGTCTACGATATTTC
>JAACZX010000034.1 GCA_009996555.1 Chitinophagaceae bacterium
ATCTTATTACACTTGACATCAGCAACCCACAGCAGGTGCAGGTTGTAAACATAAAGCAAAAAGTATTTCCGCACAGGGCTTTCAACGGAGGGTTTTCTGCAGATACCAATCTTGTTATTGTTGACTGGCAAAAGAAAGACACAGTTGTTTCTGTTAGCTGTAATACAGGCAACCAGCAGCTGTTTTTATTTGAACGTTCATTTCTTGCAGTTGCCAGTTTTTCTTCCAGCTCATCAGCTGTTACATTGGGTGTAAATGGCTCAATGGCACGCTTTGCCATAAAAGGCGATTATATGTACACCGTTTCAAACAGCGATCTGAAAGTGTTTGGATTGCAAAACCAGGATATGCCACAACAGTTGAGCACGGTGCAGATAGGATGGGGCATTGAAACCATTTATCCGTTCAAAGAACATTTGTTCATTGGCTCCAATACGGGAATGTTTATATACAACACAGTAAACCCTGCGCAACCTGCAAGAACAGGCTCGTTCACACATGCATTTGCATGTGATCCTGTTATTGCAGATGATACACATGCGTATGTAACATTGCGTAGCGGAACAGATTGCCGTGGTACTGTTGTTAATCAGCTTGATGTACTTGATATTGCCAATCTGCAATCACCTCGGCTGTTGAAAACATATCCGCTTACAAATCCACATGGCCTGGCAAAAGACGGCAACCTGCTTTTTGTATGTGATGGAAAAGACGGATTGCGTATTTACAATGCCAGTAACCCATCCGGTTTAAGCTTGATAAAACAGTTTGAAGGATTTGAAGCCTACGATGTTATAGCTTGGAATGGTAATGCACTTGTTGTAACAAAAAATGCGTTGCTGCAGTTTGATTACAGCAATACATCAACTATCCATCAACGCAGCAGTATTGCTATTCAAAAATAACGCATGAAGAACATTCTTTTTTTACTCTGTTGTTTTGTGATAACGGCTTTACATGCCCAGCAAAAACCTGTGTTCAAAACTATTTTACAAGGTGGATTGCTGGCAGGCAGTTCGGCTGAAGCTGTTACGTTACAGGTAGTGAATGGTTTTGAGTTTAAACGATTGTATGCCGGTGCAGGAATTGGTTTAGATTATTACATGCAGCGTGGTGTGCCGTTGTTTGCTGATCTGCGTTATCGTTTCGCCGGTGAAAAGAAATCGTTTTTTATGTATGCTGATGCAGGCGCACACTTGCCATGGATCAAAAACAAAGAGGAGCGCAATATTATTTCGCAGCAAACAGGGTTATACACTGATGCTGGTATTGGTGTTAACTTATTTACGAAGCGAAACAATGCTTTTGTGTTTAGTGTTGGGTATAGTTACAAACATGTGGCAGAAAAGCAACAAGGTTTCAGCTGGCAACCCTGGCCCCAACCCGCAGAGAGCAATGTGTTGAATTATGATTATCATTTCAACCGTATTGCAATAAAAGCAGGGTTGATGTTCTGATGCTGCGTTACGATTGCTGAATAAATTTCAGGTTACGTTGAATGCCTGAAAATTTTGTACGCTTGAGCGGAGAGTGTTTGAATGTTTTTCTGAAAACCTCTTCGCTCATTTCTTCCCACTGTTTTGTTGTAAGATTTAATATTTCAGGAACAGGCGTAAAGGCTTTCTCATTTGCTGGTTTGCTGAAACGGTTCCATGGGCACACATCCTGGCACACATCACAACCAAACATCCAGTTATTGAATGTTCCTTTCATCTGCTCATCAATCAATGCATCTTTTAACTCAATAGTAAAGTAGGAAATACATTGACTGCCGTTGATGGTTTTATCTGGCAGTATGGCTTCTGTGGGGCAGTTGTCAATGCATTTTGTGCAGCTGCCGCAATAGTCTTTTGCAAACGGATCATCATACTCAAGCGGAAGATCGCAGATGAGTGTTGCAAGAAAAAAGAAGGAGCCGCTTTGTTTGCTGATGAGGTTACCGTTTTTTCCAATCCAGCCAAGCCCGCTGCGTTGTGCCCAGCTTCTTTCCAATACCGGAGCGCTGTCAACAAAGCCACGGCCGTTTACTTCGCCTATCTGTTGATTGATGAGTTGCAGTAATTCCTTCAGCTTGCTGCGGATCACTTCATGGTAATCATTGCCATACGCATACTTCGAAATTTTTGGAGCATCTTCCTGTTGCCTGGCAGCAGGATAATAATTCATCATGAGTGTGATGACGCTTTTTGCGCCTGGCACTAACAGCGTTGGGTCAACACGCAGATCAAAATGATTTTCCATATACTGCATAGTGCCATGCATGCCTTTGCTTAACCAGGCTTCAAGTTTTCGGGCATCATCATCAAGGCGTTGAGCTTTGGCAATACCGCAATAGCTGAAACCCAGTACAGCTGCAGCTTGTTTTATGAATCCTGTATGTGTGGTTGTGCTGATAGAAAATAAAATGAACAGCTGTAAAAATACAACCTGTTAACCGAACATGTTAGATGTAGTTGTGATGATCATTTTTCTTCGATATGCAACCGGTGAAAAATGCGGTGAACAGCAGGCGTAAGAATAAGCCCGATGTTGGTAATAAACACCACACCACTAAACAGTGCGTAGAACGAAGAAAACCATTTACCCGCATCAGTTGAAATAGTTACAACCGGTCCCATGCCACTCAGGATCATTGATGCATTGTGTAATGAATCGAGCCAGCCAATACCAGCTGTATAATGATAACCGAAAATACCAATGAGCAAACAGGTAAATAATATTCCTGAAGCAATTAACAGGTTCCGGGCAGTGCGTTTATAGTAAGTTCGTTTTGATGCAAGCGGTTGCCGTTTATGTTCGTACATAGTTCAACTTTTTTGTAAAGTAAAAAAGAAGAAATGCTATTTGCAAGTGCCGCTGAATTGTGCATCAACCAGTGTTTGCAGCTGATCGTACAATTCTCGTTTTAACACCGGACGTTCTTTTTTTGCTAACAGGATGCAGGCATAACCCTTGCAGTAATCGATCCACACAAAAGGATTGGTTGGCGATACCGCACTTACAAGTTTACCATCTTTTCCTTCTATCCATGTGCCCAATCCATAACTGTAACCATTCATAAACGGAGGTGTAAATTTATTTAGTGCGCCAGCTGTTTGTATTTTCATCAATTCGGCTATGGAAGCTTCGGTCAATATTTGCTTGCCGTTAAACATTCCTTTGTTTAACAACATGCTCATAAAATTCATGAATTCAACGGGTGTGGATTTTGCTCCGTCAAAGGGACTGATGGCCGAAGTATAATTGCTGAAAGTAGTCATGCGCATATTCAGTGGCCTGAATAATTTCTCCTGTATCAACCGGTCGAATTTCTTTTTGGTGGCAACTTCCAGCACACGGCCAACAATATTTGTTCCTATTTGATTGTATTGAAACCATACGCCCGGGTTATTTGCAATGGCTCTTTTTTCTGCATAGTGATTGACCTCATCTTCCAACGTTGTGAAACTGTTGCGTTGAAACATTTTGCCAGCACCCTGTTTGTCGGCTTCAATACCATCGGTATGACTTAAGCAATGACGGATGGTAATGTAGCCCTTCATCCATTTCGGAAAAATGGGCAGGTACTTTCCAATGTTATCATCAAGCGAAATTTTTCCTTCCTGCACCAATATCATTACCAATGCAGCGGTTAACCACTGGCTGCTTTCTCCAATGGGTGCCTGCATATTGGGCCTGAAATCGCCCAGTTGTTTCTGGTAGATCACTTTCCCGTCTTTGTAAATGAGTAATGCCTGATCGTCGCCCAACAGCTTTTGATTGTTCAGCATAAACTGATCTGCTTCCGAAAAGTTCTGCCCCTGAACTGATGCAAACGAAATGAAAAAGGAAAGGAGGATCAACAACGGTTTCATTGGTAAATTTTAGTTGCTAAAGATAATTGGAAACAGCATGCTGCGGAGCGCAGGTATCAAGATTAACAATTTTCAACAGCATAAAAAGAAACCCCATCTGCAACGATGGGGTTTCTTTTTATGCTTGCTTTGGTGCTTCGTAATTGAACAACCAGTACTTGCCATACTTGTCAATAAGGGAGCCATAGTAGCCGCCCCAAAACATCACTTCAAGCGGTTCGGTAATTTTGCCAGCCTGTTGCAGGTGGTTAAAGAAATGTTTGATTTCTTCTTCTGAACTGCATTGTACACAAAGTTGTGAACCGTTGCCATCATTGAGTTTTTCTCTGTTCATGTCTGAAGCCATGATGACGATCGATCCGCTGATCAATTGTGAATGCATTACTGCCTGTTGTAGTTGCGGCGGCATCTGGCTTGCCATTGGCGATTCGGCAACTGTTTGCACAGTCAGCTCACCACCAAAACAATCCTTATAAAACTGCATGGCTTCTTTGCAATTACCATCGAATATGAGATATGGGTTTACGATAGTTGGCATATTGTTCTGTTTATATGTAATGGATCAGGATGGTAGTTTTGTCGGATCGGTGTACATCACTTCCCATTGGTGTCCAAATGAATCGTAATACATCCATCCATGATCGGCCGACTCACGGTAACGGCTGCCGCCATTTGCAATTGCTGCCTGTAAAATACTGTCTACTTTTTCCCTGCTTTCAACTTCAACAGCAAGCAACACCTGTGTGCTGCTGCCATCGGCAATAGGTCTGTTGGTGAAAGTGGAAAAGAATTCATGTGTAATCAGCATGGCATACATGCTGCCTTCATTCAGCACAAGACATGCTGCTTTTTCATCAGTAAACTGATCGTTGAAACCAAAGCCGAGACTTGTCCAGAACGCTTTTGTTACTGCAAGGTCTTTTACCGGCAGATTGATGTAAATTGATTTAATGGTTGACATAATTGTGTATTAATTGTTTGTTTCTGATAAAGTTTTAATGCTGTCCATTGCCTTGGGCCATGTATTGAGGAAGTAATCTTTATAATCTTCTGAAATATCAATTTCCACATCCAGCTTTGTGCCGCCATTCGCTTCAGTAAGTGTATAGTTTTCCTGTGAGCCCTGCCATACTTTTACTTTATCGCTTGTGGTGTCTTCCACGCCATTAACAAGTTCACCAAGGTGTTGAAAAGACATGTATTCGTTTACTTTTTTAACAGCGATCTTACTCACCATGCCACTTCCTTTGCCATCAGTAAATAAGATCTTACTTCCTTCCTGCCAATCGCTTTCTGCGGTTGAACCTTCGTTGAAAACAGCAGTCCATGTTTCATATTTTCCTTTTGACCAGAGGATGTCCCATACTTTTTCTTTCGGAGCATTAATGTTTACACTAAAATGAAGACGTTCCATAAAAAATAATTGAAAGGTTAATCAATTAACTGCAGCAACTCATTCATAATCCGCTGCAGTTCTTTTTTATTTTCTTTTACAGCTTTCATGTCGGGCAGGTACAACATACGCCGGTCTTTGTAATCGCCTTCCAGCAAGGGTGATTTTACTTTTACAATTGCCGGATGATGAAACACAAGATGCACATGTTTGGCAGAGCGGTGATTGAATGTTACAAGATCTTCACGGCTGTAATAACTGGGTGCATTCCATTTTATCCGTTCTTTTATAACCTTGTTACTTTCTTTAATGATCTTGCGCACCGCATCTATTTCGGCTTTTAACGGATGTTCCAGTTTGTTCATCCAGTCAGTAACCTGTTCTGCATCGGTGAGTTTTGTTTTGCTGCTGGCCATAATGGTAATTTACAAAAGATTATTTTTCCAGGTTCGCTTTCATGTTGTTGAGATTGGTCTGCATATCATTTCCCACAAAACTGTTCATGAACAGGTTCATAATATTCATAGGGTACGTTGATTTGCCTGAAAAAGCAGAAATCACTTTTGTTTGGCCATTACCGGCATCTTCCAATTTTGTAACAGCATGGTTGGTGCCCTCAAAAGGTTCTTTAAACCTTATTTCTGTTTTGATGCTTTCGCCATCTTTTAGTTCAATGATCTCCTGTTCGCCAACACCCACATTTTTATCTTTACTTACCCAGGCCGATTTTGCGCCCACTGTTCCATCGGTGCCGGTGTACTCAATTTTAATATTGGGGTCTTTCATTACCCACACGCTGTATTGCTCCTGGTTTTTGATAAGCTTGGCGTAATTGAATACTTCCTGTCTTGATTTGTTGATCAGCACTTCTTTTGTAAGCGAAAATTCATTGCTTACAAATAAAGCGGTGAGAAGAACAGCAGCGACAATGATGCCAATAATAAGCAGGATGCGTTTTAAGATTTTCATGATCTGATTGGTTTATGGTTATGGTTAAATTACTCAAGTTTGCAGCAATAGAAACCTTTTTCACTCACGATCTGTATGATGGTTTCAGGCTGAATATTTTTTCCTTCAAAGCGTAATACTTTATCACAGTCATGCAGATCAAGACTGATGCGACAAGCCGGAAACAGTTGCTGCAGGAAGTGAAGAAGACACTCCTTTGCACTAATGTCGGGTACATTGGTCTTAAACACTTCAATCATTATTCTGCGTTTTAGAGGCTTGCAATAATTTCCTTTACCTGTTTTAAATGTCGTTGTGTATGAAATAACACAAAATGCATTATTTCAAATTTGCTGATGTTGCCAAAAGCAGGATGGTTAATCAGTTCGTCCAGGGTATTTTCATACATTCTTTTCATGATCTCAGCAACAGAAGCCTGGAACTCATTTATAAGAAGGGCTGGGTTGTAAATATCTTTTGTTGGTACAATAAAACCAGGAGCTTCATACCGTTCATTGAAATCAAGAAAGATGGATTTTAATTCATCGATCCGTTCACCGGGATCACGATCAACAGGTTGTCCCCGCAATAACAATGCCCTGGCAATAGAATTATTCGATAAACTGATATGATCTGCCACCTGCGCCATTGACCAGCGGCCGGGTCCGGGCTTATGGTTCAGACTTTTTTCGTCAAACGATTGTAACAGGTTTAGTAATTCTGTAGTAACCAGTTCGTAATTGTTGATGAGTGTTGCGATCTGTATGGTGCCTGTTGTCATGAGCATGATTCTTGCACAAACCTAAATACTGTTTTTTTTACATGAAGGGTGCAAATGCGGCTTTATATGGGGTTGATTACGACAGGTGGTTTGCTTACTTTTGATATCCTGAGATTGCTTATCAGTAAAATAATGAACGAATGAAACACATTTCAATTTTAGTTCCTTTGGGTCATTCAAGTCTTCCAAACATTGATGGAACACACCAGATATTATCTGAAGTAAATAATATCCGTGCATCAATGGAGCTTGAGCCATTGTTTAAAATTCAGTTGGTGGGTTTAGAACGCAGTGTAGAGCAGCGGAATGGCCTGTACACGATTCAGCCCGATGTGTTGATCAGCGATGTAACGAAAACTGATATTATTATTATACCGGCCATGCATGGCGATCTGCCAAAAGCAATGGAACGTAATGCAGCATTTATACCATGGATTGTTGAACAATACAGCAGGGGTGCGGAAGTGGCAAGTTTTTGTATTGCTGCTTTTTTACTGGCAGCAACAGGTTTGTTGAACGGGAAAAGATGTGCAACACATTGGGTGGCTGCAAATGATTTTCGCCGCATGTTTCCTGATGTTGAATTAGTAGACGATCGTATCATGACGGAGGAAGATGGTTTGTACAGCAGTGGCGGAGCTTATTCATTCTTAAACCTGCTGGCTTATTTAATTGAAAAGCATGCAGGCCGTGATGTGGCTGTGCGTATTGCCAAAACATTTATGATTGATATTGACCGTGAAAGTCAATCGCCTTTTATCATTTTCAACGGGCAAAAAGCGCATGAAGATGAATCAATAAAAAAAGCACAGGAATATATTGAACGCAATTACCAGGATAAGATAACAGTGGATCAGCTGGCCGATATTCTTGCATTAGGCCGCCGCAATCTTGAACGCCGTTTCAAAAAAGCAACAGCGAATACTGTGGTGGAATATATACAGCGGGTAAAGGTAGAGGCAGCAAAGAAACAACTGGAAAGCGGCCGCAAGAATGTAAACGAAGTAATGTATGATACGGGCTATTCCGATGAGAAAGCATTCCGTACGGTGTTTCGTAAAATAACAGGGTTGTCGCCATTGGCATACAGGAATAAGTATAATAAGGAAATGGTGGCGGTGTAGTTCTTATCTATGTCACGTTAATCAAAACTGGATATAATTTTTCCTTTTTTACTCATTCTTAAAAGTTAACCGATGCTGTCAACAAAACCTCTCACGATTGATGCCTATATTGCTCAGTTTCCTTCGGCAACACAAGTATTGTTAACTCAAATGCGTACATGCATTGCAAAGGCTGCCCCAAAAGCCGAGGAAGCAATCAGCTATGGTATGCCCACATTTAAACTGAATGGCAACATTGTACATTTTGCAGCCAATAAAGCACACATTGGTTTTTATCCTGCGCCATCCGGTATAACAAATTTTGAAAAAGAGTTAAAAGGATATGTTACTTCAAAAGGTGCTATCCAGTTTCCATTCGATAAAAAGCTGCCTTTATCACTCATTACACAAATTGTGAAATTCAGAGTGCAGGAAAATCTTGCAAAAAAGGAAAAGAAAAAGTAAACACAGTTTCTTCAATTCGATAAGCATTTTCATGCGATTTATTGTGCGTAAAAAACATATTATAAATTATTGGTATAGAAATTGCAGCTTTAAAGTATCTTTATTTATATAACAGGCTAAAGTTTGTTTAGTTGTTATGTTATTTGTTTGCAGTTATGGCCAATGAGAAATTAAATACCGCTATACCTAAGCGTTTTATATGGGCAGTTGATATGCTTGATCTGCAACCTTCGCATCATGTGTTGGAAATAGGATGTGGTGTTGGCTTAATGGCAGAAGTGATTGGCAGTAAACTGGATGAAGGCAAGCTGACTGCTATTGATAAATCTTCGTTCATGATCGACAGGGCCAAGCGTAGAAACAGACGTTTTATTGTAGATGCCGTTTCAACATTTCTCACAGCCGATTTTTTAACTGTTGATCTTCCCCGTTCTTCTTTTGACAGGATTGCTGCATTTAATCTTCATTTTTTCCGGAAAGATGCGGGCAAAGTATTGCAGCGTGTAAAACAGTTTTTAAAGAAAGAGGGTAAGCTGTTTATTTTTTTTCAGGATCCTTACGAGATCACCATCAGTTCTGCCGATATTATTCATGAAAAGTTAGCGACACATGGCTTTGTGGTACAGGATACCATTTTGAAAGAGCTTACGCCCACTTCAGCAATTTGCGTAATAGCAGTGCCAAAGGAATAATGAATGCTGTTTTTTTAATTGCTGAGTATTTTAAATTCAACTCTTCTGTTCAGCTGCCTTCCTTCGTCAGTGTCATTTGTTGCAACAGGTACTGTTTCGCCATAACCTTTAAAGGATACACGTTCCGCAGCAATGCCTTTTGATAAAATGTATTGCATAACCGATTGTGCACGGTTATGGCTGAGTTTAATGTTGTAATCATCAGATCCTTTGCTGTCGGTATGTGCGCCCAGTTCAATACTGATGGCAGGATTGTCGTTCAGCATTTTCACTACACGGTTCAGTTCAACAAATGAAACAGGGCGAAGGTCCCATTTGTCAAAATCAAAGAACACATTGTTCAGCCTTACGATCTGGCCAATCTCAATGGGCACCAGGTACAGGTCTTTGTGAATTTCTTTATACCCTGCACGCACCAGTGAATCAAGATTCAGATTTTCTGATTGTGCAAAGAAGTGATCTGCAGTGGCACGAATGAGATAATTTTTATCATACGGTAAAACAATCTTGAATGCACCATCGCCGGGGCTTGATAAACCATTGCCTGAAAGTACACCATCGGGTAATGTTTCGTAAAGCAGGTTTGCACTGAGTGGTTGTTTTGTTTTTGCATTGTACACATTACCACTTACAAGCACCACCGGGTCGGGACGTTCAATTTCCAGCAACTGAACACGCACAATATCGCTTTTGCCCAATGATTGAAAGCTGCTGGTGAGATAAGCATATTCGCCACCTGCATCCAACGTAAAGAACGCATCAAAATCGGCAGAGTTAATTGGTTCTCCAAGATTGATGGGATCGCTCCATTTTTGCCAGCTCTCATCAAGCCGTTTTGTTTTCCAGATATCATGATCGCCAAAACCACCTGGCCTGTCGCTGCTGAAATAAAGTGTAACTCCATCAGCAGCCAGGTAAGGAGTCATTTGATTATATCCCGGCAGGTTTATTTTTTTGCCAATACTTTTTGGTTCGCTCCATGTGCCATCTGTTTGCTGGAAGCACACATAAATTTTATTGCTGCGGCTTTTGCTTTCTTCACTCATGTAAAGGAGGAGCACCTGTCCGTCGCTCGACATACTTGCACCAGATTGAAAACCTTTATCGTACTTGCTGTAGTTTTTTATTTTCAGCATATTTGGTTTGCTCCAGCGTCCGTCTTTCTGCACCTCACTCATGCTTACACCGTTGCCATAATAATCGCCATCAATAAATGCATTACGTAACAGGATCCTGTTTTTGTCAGGCGATATCCAGTACACAGCATTGTAATGTGCCGTATTGAACGGATAGCCTAAATGCACAGCATCAGTCCATTTGCCCGTAACGGTATCACGCACGGAATACCAGATGTCCTGCGAATTGCGCACTTCATGTGCATGTGTATTGTCGGGGTGAGCTTCGCAGATAAAGAACAGCAAATTTCCATCTGCAGAAATGGTTGGCCGCAATTCTGGCAATTCAGAATTTACCCGGAAACCAAGGTTCTCAATTTTTACAATAGTTGAATCAGTAATGATCTTTTCTTTTTGCTCAACAAGTTTACCTGTCGTGTCAGCCATTGGTTGTGCTGCACAAACATAAGCATATAGAAACAGGAAAAAAGTAAACGCAGTTTGTTTCACGGGTAGGGATTTGAAACGAAACTACAGGAAAGAATAGTTGCAGAAAATAGTAGAACAACTACGTGGTTTCTACAAGTGTTGCTGTGTTCTGTTCCCCAGCTTTGATGCAATAATACTGATGATAAAGATTTGCATGGCATGAAACAACATCAGCGGTAATAAGATAATTCCCGTTGGCATTGATGCGGGAAAGAGGATCTTTGAAAAAACCGTGCCATGCACTAATGATTTTTTTGTGCCGCAAAATTGCGCAGTTATA
>JAACZX010000311.1 GCA_009996555.1 Chitinophagaceae bacterium
TTTGGCTGCGATAGCTGTGCCTACACAAATCGGCAAACCATGACCCAATGCACCGGTATTCTGTTCAACGCCTTTTACCTTTCGTGTTGGGTGACCGATATAATGCGATTGATATTTACACAAAGTGTTCAGGTCTTCTTCGGGAAAAAATCCTTTATCGGCCAATACCACAAACAATGCTTCCACGCAATGGCCTTTGCTTTGAACGTAACGGTCACGGTCAGGCGATGTGAAATTTTCCGGCGATACATTCAGTACATCATTGTACAATACATTCAGAATATCGGTGCACGATAAACTGCCACCGGTATGTCCCGCCTTTGCCTGCAGAATGTACTTGAGTATTTTCTTGCGGTATTCGATGGATTTTATTTTTAAATACTTGCCCCTATCCCCTAAAGGGGGATTTGTAACAGTGTCATTATTTATTTCGCCACTCATTCATTTCATTTTTGTTATTAACTGACGGAAGTGCTTTTAACTCCCCTTTAGGGGTTGGGGGCTTCGTGGGTATAGGTTTCCCAACCCAAATAATTTTCAAATGACTCTTTCAATATACCCGCAGTTTTGCTGGCATTCATCACTACATGATGTTCGAAACCATTGCGGCATACATAGTTCATCAAGCCTTGCAGGTTATTGATCTGTGCTACAGCACGGTTACCAAATGTGTTCAATGCATCGTTGGTTAATTCACCTTCGCCGATGTATGCTTTGATGATGCCTTTGCAATCATCGGTGCTGATACGACCATAGGTTAACGGCATGGCTGGTGTACGGCCATCCAATGCACCGTATGTATTTTCTGTACCAACACTTGTACCTAAGATAGGTGCTGTGCTTATGCTGATATCCGGCAAAAATGATTTTGCCCAGTTACCGCAATGAAATAACACACATTTTGTATCATCATCAGCATAGTTATTATTCCAATCAACCAATGCAGATGGTGAACCACTTGCCAGCTGCATGGCATACATGCTGAGTGTTCCTGTTACATCCACTTCGCAGGCGCTTGGCAACATGTTCTCACTCATCATACTCATGCTGGTGCAAACATTACAACCATAGTTTTTCTGAATAGATGTCCAGCATTGAATAGCTGTAGCATCCAGGCTGTTTTCTTCCATGAAATTTGCAAGCACCACATCAAGTTTGGCAATCTGTACTAATTTATCAGGAGGTGTTAAACCAGTACTGGTATATGCATGAATTTTTTCCAGCTTTTCCTTTACTGCTTTATCATCAGCCGTTAACTTATTGGCATTCCCTAAAATTTCAGAGAGATCAACAGTTGTAACAGAAATACCATTGCGTTGCAATAATTTTTCACTGTAACGAACGGTGTTAAATGCTGTTGGTCTTGCGCCCACTGCACCAATGCGCACTTTACGCAAACCATTTACCACACGACAAGTGGCTATAAAATTTTTCAGATCAGTAATAAAACTTTCATCTGTTGGACTTACCACATGTTTTGTGGTGAGTGAATATTTAATACCGAATTGATAGAGGTTATTGCACACAGAAATTTTTCCGCACCAGGCATCTCTCCTGTTCACCACATCCATCTTACCGAGATCATCGGGATAAGCCTGTATCAACACGGGCACATTTAATCCCGACCATTTAATTGTTTCTGCTACTCCTTTTTCATCGCCGAAGTTGGGCAGCACAACCAAAATACCATCGATGCTATCGGCATGTTGTTTAAACAGCGCTGCACATTTTTGTGCATCTGCAAAAGTTTCCACACCGCCGAGTTTTGTATCGGCATCACTCAACATCACAGGAGTAATGTTCAATTGTTTAAACAGATCAATGATCTGCGTTCTTGCTTCTGCCACCAGTTTATCAGGGAAGAAATCACGGTTACCGATGATGACGCCGAGTGTTGCAGTTTTATAATTTGTTGTACTCATAATTTTTAGCTTGCGATGATCAATTCAATATCGTTGTCTTTAAATACCTGTTTGTGTTTGTCTTCAATGCCATTATCGGTAATAATATAATCGATGAGCGACAATGCACCGAGGCTTGCAAATGCTGCCTTGCCCATCTTGGTTGAATCAGCAACGAGATACGTTGTTTCAGCTGCTTCAATCATGGCTTTCTTCACCACGATATCGCTGATGCTTGGATAGGTTAAACCCGCTTTGAGTGAAATACCTGCTGTGGCAAGAAAAAGTTTCTGCACATGCAGGCCTTTAAAAAAGTCGGCTGCTTTTTGCCCGGTTAATGAAAGTGTGGGCGGTTTAAATTCCCCACCGGTTACAATTACTTCAATGCCGGGTTCTGCACCAAGCATCAATGCAATGTTGAGCGCATTGGTGATGACTGTAAGGTTTTTCATTCCCTTCAGTTTCTTCGCCACTTCTGTTGTGGTAGAACCTGAATCGAGGATGATGGTATCGCCGCTTTCAATAAAGTCTAAGCATTTGAGAGCGATCAATTCTTTTTTATCGAGATGTTCCTGATGCGCCAGCGAAAAAGCCTGCACCTGGTCTTTTACATTTTTGAGATAAGCGCCGCCGTGTTCACGGATGATGAGCCCGTCCTTCTCCAGTTTTTCGAGATCCTGGCGGATGGTTGGCTCGGTTACTTTAAACAGTTTGGCCAGGTTGAGCACCTTGGCCGAACCGTCTTCCTGCAGTAATTCGATGATCTTTTCCCGGCGATGATTGGCGAGCATAATCCTGTTTTACCCAACAAGATTACCAAAAATTGGCAAAAATTCAAAAAAAATCGAAAATAAACGAAAACAAAAGAAATAATAGACAAGCTGGTAAACTGAAAATGAAGCAAATAGCTGTTCATTTTTCTTTGGGTCATAGCCAAAAAACAAAAAAGAAGGCGACTTTCATCAACCTTCTTTTCCATTGTATGTAGCCCGGACAAGAATCGAACTTGTATCTAGAGTTTAGGAAACTCCTATTCTATCCATTGAACTACCGGGCCATCAACATCTAATGCATCCAATGCGGGCGGCAAAAATAACAGAATTCAGCAATCTGCAACAGTAAATCTGCCTTCAAACCCTACCTTTGCTGCCCACAATTTGTTGACTCATGAAGTTTTTAAATGTTTATATCCGCTACAGGCTTATCCTT
>JAACZX010000664.1 GCA_009996555.1 Chitinophagaceae bacterium
CGCTGGTTAAATCATCCATCACTATCATTTTCGCAAAACCCATCACTCTGTCTTTTTTGTGCGGATTTTGCTGTTTTGGATTGGGAACTGATTCGACCATAACCAAAACCTTTGATTGTCTTTCAGAGCCACGACCACGCTTTAATTCAATATCCTCTTTCTCAGTCAAATCAACAACCTCAAAGAACGCATCATCAATTTCAATATTCCCCTGCAATTTGTACTTAGCATCCCGCTTGCCCATCGTAATCCTTATCTTCTGCATCGCAAACCAAATCGGTTCATAAAACTTAGTCTGCACCTGCCTGTGCATTTCAAGAGCCGAAAAAGCCTTTTTTGTGCTGGTCATTAAATGAATAATCTTGAACCACACTAACAAAGGAACTTTTGTCTTTTCCATCATCGTTCCTGCTCTCACATTCATCCTCGTACTACAACTGGCGCATTTCCACAACTTCATCGTATCAATCCAGTAATGCTTTTGACCACCACACTTTGAACAAATAACTCCTTCCTCTTCACGCTTCTCTTTCAAGTACTTTACACAAGCCTCTTCATCGGGAAACCTTTTATTAAAGTCGAATAAATTCATGTTTTATGTTATTTTGTCATAAAGTTATTCTTGGTTCAGTTATCCCGATAGTCATTAAACGCTATTGTTTCAATTTACTTTGTTGATCACAAAGCGAGTCTATTTTCATGCCGGTTTCTGAAATGCCGAAGCCATCGCTTGTTAGTTCAGCGATGGGTACTTTTTTATATTCATTGATGAGGCAGTCGCAATAAATATCCAGGTTGTTGGTTGATGATTTTTGCAGATCGGTAAGTTGTTTCATGAGTGTTCTTCTTGCACCTTGTTCAAAAGCAGGTGTCCATTCCACATCTGCTATTGTTCCTGCGCACTCCTGCAGATTGTAGTTGTCTCCATCAGGGTTGTTTTGGATATTAATGATCACTTCTGAAAATTTGCCGGTTTCAAATTCACGCCGGTGCTTTTCAGCCAGTTCTTTATCTGCAGTTAGTTTTGTAACCACGCAAATGCAATATGCCCGGCGTTGTTTTTCATCGGGAACAATCCGCTTCGATCCGTTCATGAATTCAGCAATGTTCACATCAATGCCATTCACCTTTACTATGTCCGCAGGCATTTTGAACGTAACCAGGCTCATAAAAGCAAAACATACAAACAATGCAACAGCTATGGCAAAGTAGGATAAAAAGGGCCACGACAGTAGTCGGATTTTTTGTTTTGCAATACCGCTTCCAAGAAGCCAGGCACATAAGATAAGCATGAGTAAAACTGCTGCTATAATACCGGGATCGTAAAACGAAAGCAGTTGCCTGGAGGCGTTTATGTATTCGTTGCCTGCTCCATAAATGAGTAATACTGCCAGTAAGATTTTGAAGATTTTCATAAAGTTATTTTTGTATGCATCTGAGTGATCTGTAAAAAAAAAAGTTCTGCTGTGCATTTGTTTTTTATTGCCTGTTTCTGTTGTGGTATACGCCTTCCTGAAATTTATACTTTTAAATCGATTAATTGCTCAATAAGCGGAAGTGTTGTATCAAAAAAATCATGATCCCAACTGTTGTATGCATCTTTACCCTGTGTTTTCAGTTGTTTAATTATGAATTTCCTTATATGACTTTCTTTTGATCGGGGTATAGTTCGTCAGGTATGCAATGAATGAGTAAGATGATAATTAAACGGTAAGATTTATAGAGAAGTGGTTTAAGAGTGGTTCGTGAAGACAGGAACCAAGGCGTTGGGAGGATACAGTTTGCTAAGCGTTCAGGTCGCTCAAGCGCCCCGACCGTTTAGCTGCATTCATCTAAGTAATCTCAAAAATCCTGTAAATCACAGTTCAGACAATCCCTCCGCTGCCATCCTTTCGTCCGCCAGTGGTCGGTTACACAAACTCACCTGTAGCAGTACTGTGCCGGTAATGGCCACTGGTTGTTCTGGAACGATAGTTGTGCGGTTTATCAAACTGACTGGTGAAAAAGCCTGCTCCATTTCAAGTGCTAAATAAAATAGGTGTTTCCACCTGTTTGTTTCAAGTGGTAACAGCTATGTTTTTTTTGCTGCAGGAAGGTTATCTTGTTTTTGTCACCACCAACTTGCTTTTCAATGAAAGACAATCATCAGCAATCCTCAGCAACAAGTCATTTGTTGAAACGGCAGTCTATACAACGGAAACTGCCCTTCCTCATGTTTATACTATTGGTGGTTATGATGCTGGCTTTTGGTTTTCTGTCGTACTTAGGTATCCGCAAAACAGCTGAAGAAGCCGCTAAGGAACGCCTGCTTATTTTATCGCAACAGCTGGCAGGTATGTACACCCAGTCGGCTATACCTGTGCTGGCTACAACAAGGGCTGCAGCTGCAAACAATGCTGTCAGATCATTTCTTCTTTCCGCAGGGAAAGATTCTGCTGCTTCGGTGGACAGGTTGCTTCAAAAATTAAAACTCGACAGTACATGGATCAATGTGCAATTGCTTGATGCCAACAGGCAGGAGCTTGCTGCATCTAACCCAAGCGATATGTATGATTCGTTAAAACTGTCAACCATCATACCCGGTTATCCCTCAACTGCCGATACTGGTTTGGTAAGCAGGTTGTATGTAAAAGGCGAAGCGTTTTATTATGCAATATGTGCAGCTGTTGTTCATGAAGGTAAGCTGGCAGGCTACCTGCTGCGCTGGCGCAAAATGTATAATTCAAAAGAAAATATTGAACGTGTATCGCAGCTGCTGGGAAAAGAAGTGGTGCTGTATGTGGGCAATGCCGATGGCAGTTTATGGAGCGATCTGCGCACAACAGTTGATGGCTTGCCAGCCACAGCGGGTGTAGATAAAGCATTGATCACATACAAACGAAACGACAAGGGATACCTGGCTGCACAATCGCTTGTATTCAATACCAAATGGAAAGTAATGGTAACCATGCCCCGGGCAAACGTGTTGCAGCCTGCAAATGAATTTTTAAAAATAGCCATCAGCAGTGCCGTGCTGCTGCTCATTATTGGCATTATACTAACGTGGCTGCTTAGCCGCAGTATAACAAAGCCTGTTGAAAAACTGGCAGCTGCTGCAGAGGGTATTGC
>JAACZX010000312.1 GCA_009996555.1 Chitinophagaceae bacterium
TAACTGCTTACGATATCGGCACTGATAGAAGAATCCCTGAACTGTACTGTACCATTGTCGCACAACACAGTTTTGTCAAATCCAAAGTCGGGCTTTGATCCAAATATTTTGATGGTGTCAACGCCAATCAACGGAGTTAAGCAACCCTGTGTATCCTGAAGGATCACTTTGGGAACATAATAGCCGGGATATTGATAATTGAATCCAACAATGGAGTCGGTCGTGAACAAAGTGTTACCATCACCAAAATCCCACAGGTATTTTACATTGTTGTTTGATGTTACAGAGAAATTTACCTGCATCGGGAAACAACCCGTAATAGGATTGTAACTAAGATTACCCACTGTGTTTGACAGTACACGAATGCGCATTTGTTTACGATCAACACAACCACCTGCAGAGGTAACAGTTAATGTTACAATGTAATCGTTTGGTATAGCATACGAATAAGATGGGTTGGCCGCAGTTGATGTGTTGCCATCACCAAAATCCCAATGAACAGAGCGGTAGAATGTAGATGTATTGGTAAATCTTACCTGCAATGGCGGACAAATTGTAAACGTATCACTTGCGATGAAATCAGCTTTCGGCACATCAATGGTAATGTAGTTTGTTTTTACAACTGAGTCAACGCAACCAATTGCTTCACGGCCGATGAGTTTTACTGTATAAACACCCGGTACAGCATAACTATGAGTTGGGTTTACTGCCGAAGATGTTGGTGAGCCGTCCCCGAAATCCCAGGTATAGCTGAGATTATTACCTGATGATGTATTAATGAATTGAACCGTTCCGTTAGGACATGATAAACTATCAGCTGCTCTGAAACCAAGTTTAGTTTCAAAGATGTCAAGGATCGCTCCATTCAATGTACTGTCTGTACAGCCATAAGAATCGGTAACAATTAATTTCGGAAAGTAAGTAGATGCAGCTGTATAAGCATGCTGCACATTTGCATTGTTACCACTAATGCTGCCACCGTCGCCAAAACGCCACTCATAATTTGTGATGGGGTGAGTGCCGTCTGTTACAGAGGTGCTGTTGAATGTTACTGCCTGCCCCACGCATTGCGGATTTGGTAATGCGGTGAATGATGGAGTGGGGCCATATACATTCAATACTTTGGTGGTACTGTCTTTACATCCATTAATATCTGTTATTACCAGTTTAACAATGTAACTGCCAACTGCTGTATAGAAATGATTGAAAGAAGCAGATGTTCTTGTATTGCCATCACCCAAATCCCAGAACCAGGATGAAATATTTGCTGCAGTTACATTGCCGGCTGAAAAAGCAAATGATTGCAGACGGCATTTTGCATTTTGATCAGTAACAATGGTTGGCGTATAGTTTAAGAAGTTCACTACACGTTGCGATGTATCGGTACAACTTCCGTTTGTAACACTTAAAGTAACGGTGTATGTACCGGGTGAAGCATAAACATGCAAAGGGTTGGTTGCTGTTGATGGAGGTGAACCGTCTCCAAAATTCCACGATCGTGTTACGGCACCAAATGAACTGTCAACAAATGAAACGGTTGATGTGGTATTACAATCGTAAACAATTCCAAAGTTTGAAACTGGTGGAAGTATCTGGATATAGCTTGTTTTGGTAGCAGTATCGGGGCATCCGTTTTTATAAGCAATCAGCCGCACCGTCATTGCTCCTGCTTTGTTATATGGATGCGAAGGATTTTGTTGTGTACTGATCGTATTATCGCCAAATTCCCATTTCCAGGAGTCGGGAGAGCCACTGCTTTGATCAGTAAAATTCACAGGTTGTCCGGCACAACTTGTAAGCGGTGAAGCAGTAAAGTTGGCTGTGGGTTTTGTTCCTGTTCTTACACCATTTGCATAAGTGATCGTTTCCGTACAACCGGTGCTGGTGGTAACTGTAAGACGAATATTGTAGCTGCCTTGATTTGGATACAGATGACTTGGGAATTGTTGTGTTGATGTTCCGCCATCACCAAAATCCCAGGACCAGGAAACAACATTGTCTGGAGTGAGTACCACCGGTGTGGGGCTGAAGGTATAAGGAAAACATCCACCGGTTGGCATGCCGGGTATTGATACAACCGGTTTACTTACGATGATGAAGTTTGTTTTGGTAAGTGTACCCGTGCAGCCTGCAGAAAGCTGAACTGTTAACCGAACGGTGTAAGCACCTTCTGCTGTATAAGTATGTACAGGATTTTGTTGTGTAGAAATGTTACCATCGCCAAAATCCCAAAGCCATTGTTTAGCACCGGGTGTGGTGTTGGAAAAGTTTACAGTAAAAGGCGCTTTGCAGGAAACAGAATCGCTGACAATGATGTTTGGAACAGGATTGCTGATGATGTCAATTGTTTTAATGGACGAGTCAACACAATTACCATAGTTATTCACCAGCTTAACCGTATAAGTTCCGGGTGTGTTAAATATTTTAATGGGGTTTGTTGCAATTAAGTTGGTACCATCGCTGAAATACCATGTAGATGAGTTAGGTACAGGTAAAGAATGATTGGTGAATCTTACTGTATCGCCAATACAAACACTATCCCTGAAACTGAAATTGGAATTAAAGTTACCAATGCTCATCTGGTTGTTCTTGGTAATGGTGTCAATACAGCCCTGGTCGCTTTCGGCAATGAGGCGCACATTAAATAATCCTGCTGTAGTGTATGTATGAACGGGGTTTGTATTGGTTGAATTGCCGCCATCGCCAAAGTCCCATTTATAGGTGACTGTACCCGGCCCTGTGGTTAAATTGGTGAATGTGATTGCTTCCGGTGGTTTACAGTTAACCGGTGCACTGGCGCTGAACTCAGCCTTAACTCCGGTGGTAACCCGTATGAAAGATGGTTTCACCAGCAAGGTGAAACAGCCGTTGCTGTTGGTTACTTTCAACGATACATTATAATTACCGCTGTTATAGTAAACATGAAATGGGTTTTGTGCGGTACTGGTAGTGCCATCGCCAAAATCCCATTCCCATGCTGTAATAGCCCCGCCGGAAGTGGCAACCGAATTGTCTGCAAACTGAACCCTTAATGGAAAACAGCCGACCGAACTTGTATTGGTGGAAAATGCAACCTGGGGAGGTTGTATCACATTAATATAATT
>JAACZX010000313.1 GCA_009996555.1 Chitinophagaceae bacterium
GCAATGCCGAAACGCCCGATTACACCCAAGGGCCCAACCGTTCAGGAGAGTTACGGCAGTGCATCGCCACGCCCAACTTACCAGGATATGATCAAATCGCCGTACGATGAAGCGTTGTTCGAATTTTTTACAACAACACAACTGGTGAAGAATGTGAATGGCGTTGAAACAAAGATCAATCAACCTGCTATTTATTCTTCCATCAGTTCATCGCCCGATAAAAAGTATTGGCTTGTACGCACTATTCGCAAACCCTTTTCGTATGTAGTGCCTGCATTTGGATTTAATTCAACTGTTGCAGTGCATGATGCAACCGGTAAGTTCATCAAAGAAATTGCCAAGCTTCCCTCTTCTGAAACAGCACCTGCAGGCAACGATAACGTAGCTGATGTTCCCCGCAGTATTGAATGGCGTGATGATGAAGCGGCAACCATTGTATGGAGTAAACCGTTGGATGGCGGCTTGATCAAAAACACAGCAGAGTACCGTGATGCGGTTTATGCATTGCCTGCACCGTTTACTGCACAGCCAAAAGAGTTGTTTAAAACAAAATTGCGTTATGGTGGCACAACATGGGGCAACAGCAGCTTTGCATTGGTGCAGGAAGTATTGCGCAGCAAAGCACAAACAAAACTCAGCCGTTTAAATCCTTCAACCGGTGAAATGGAAGTGTTGCAGGAGCGTAGTGCAAACGATGCGTATAACAATCCCGGTTTTCCTGTATCAGAAAAAAACAGTTTCGGTCGTGATGTAGTGATACCGCATGATGAAAAACTGTTGATGAATAATACAACAGGTGCTTCTCCAAAAGGTGATCTGCCGTTTATTGCTTACTTCGATCTTGCAACAAAGAAGAACGAAATTATCTGGCGTTGTAAGGAAGATGAATATGAAATGGTAACTGATATCATTGATCGTAATAGTCTTACTGTAATTACGAGAAGAGAAACACAAACTGAAGTGCCGAACTTTTACATGAAAACGTTGAAAGGTTTTGTGCCCGGTGGCGGAAAGAAAGTAACCGACTTTAAAAATCCTTATCCGCAACTGGAAGGAATTTCTGTTGAGAAAATTTCTTACAAGCGTGCCGATGGTGTTGACTTAACTGGTAATCTTTATTTGCCAAAAGGATATGATGTAAAGAAAGATGGTCCGTTGCCGGTGTTGATGTGGGCTTACCCACGTGAGTTTACCAATGCACGTGATGCAGCGCAGGTGCGTGGTTCAAAAAATCAGTTTACACGTATCAACTATGGTTCGCCTGTTTTTTGGGTAACACAGGGCTATGCTGTATTGGATGCAGCAGAAATGCCGATTGTAGCAACAAGTCCCGATAAAAAACCAAACGATGATTTTATTGATCAGTTGAAATTAAATGCACGTGCTGCCATTGATAAATTAGCAGCAATGGGCGTGGGCGACAGCACACGTGTTGGCGTTGGCGGACATAGTTATGGTGCGTTTATGACGGCGCATTTATTATCGCACACCAATTGGTTCAAAGCAGGTATTGCACGCAGTGGTGCGTACAACAGAACATTAACGCCATTCAGTTTCCAGAACGAAGACCGTACGTATTGGCAGGCGCCGCAATTGTATTTTGATATGAGTCCGTTCAGCTATGCACACAAGATCAAAACACCGATCTTATTGGTGCATGGCGATACAGATGATAACACCGGAACCTATCCAATTCAAAGTGAACGTATGTTCCAGGCATTGAAAGGCAATGGTGGTAATGTGCGTTATGTTAGCCTGCCTTACGAAGCACATGGTTACCGTGGTAAAGAAAATATACTACACCTGTTGTGGGAAGAGCACATGTGGCTGGAGAAGTATGTGAAGGGGAACAAGTAGTTGATCGTTTTTAGTTTATAGTTTTTTGTTGGTCGGGCATGAACGAAAGTTTGTGCCCGATTTTTTTTGTTGTCATCGCAAACGTTTTCAATGATGAAAATCAGTTGCACAAACCGAAAAACTTCACCGCTGTCAGCTCTTCCTGTTGTTTAGTAAAGTTGCAAACAACTAACTTTACGCCCGACTCTTAACAACTATTGATTATGAAACAAACGATTGGCTGCATTGCAGCATTGCTGTTCCTGTGTGTGTACACGTTTGCACAGGAGCTTCGCTCTCCCAACGGAAATTTAGTCTTGCAGTTTAATGTAACCGCTACCGGCGCACCACAGTATCAGCTGGCGTACAAAAACAAAGCAGTCATTAAGCCCAGCACACTAGGCCTTGAATTAAAGAACGATAAAAAATCACTGCTCAACGATTTTGCCATTGCATCAACACAAACAACCACGTTCGATGAAACATGGCAGCCGGTGTGGGGTGAAGTGAGCAATATCCGAAATAATTACAACGAGCTTGCTGTGACCTTGCAACAGAAAGAAACGAATCGTCAGTTGCTTATCCGTTTCCGTTTGTTCAATGATGGTTTGGGTTTCCGTTATGAATTTTTGCCGAATAATAATTTCAATTACTTCATCATAAAAGAAGAGCATAGCCAGTTTGCCATGGCAGGTAATCATACTGCCTGGTGGATTGCCGGTGATTATGATACACAGGAATACGATTACACCCGTTCACGTTTATCGGAGATACGTGAGTTGATGAAAGGTTCTATTTCGAGCAATGCTTCGCAAACACCTTTCTCGCCGACAGGTGTACAAACAGCATTGATGATGAAGAGTGATGATGGCTTGTACATCAACCTGCACGAAGCAGCACTCATCAATTATTCCTGCATGCACCTGAATCTGGATGATAAGAATTTTGTATTTCAATCATGGCTTACTCCTGATGCAATTGGTGATAAAGGTTATATGCAAACGCCTTCCACATCACCCTGGCGTACAGTAATTGTAAGTGATGATGCACGTGATATTTTGGCATCAAAGATCACGTACAACTTAAATGAACCAAGTAAGATTAAGGAAACATCGTGGATCAAACCCGTAAAGTATGTTGGTGTGTGGTGGGAAATGATCACGGGTAAAAGCGCATGGTCGTATACCAATGATTTTCCTGCAATACAGTTAGGCGTGAGCGATTACAGTAAAGCAAAGCCGCATGGTAAACATGGCGCA
>JAACZX010000665.1 GCA_009996555.1 Chitinophagaceae bacterium
TGGGTAAATGATCTATCCATCATATCAGCAGAAAGGGACAGCATTTGCTGTCCCTTTCTGTTTTTTGTTACACCGGTATCAATAAAATAAAAGTGGAACTGCTTTTGTGCACCTGCACATCAAGCCGTGCGTTGATAGTCTTCAGCCTGTTTTCCATATCCTGCCGTTGCAGCAGGTTGTTCAGTTGCTGCATATCGCAACAGTCATTCTTAAACTGCATCGTAAACTGCAGCCTTGCTTTTTCGTAACCAATATGGATATTGCATTTTTGTGCACCTGCGTAAATAAGGCTTTGCACGGCTTCTTTAAAAAGCAGGAACGATTCGTGCCGCAGTTTCATGTTAAGCGTAAGCGTTTCAACGTTTTTGTCAACAAGAATATCAATGTCGGCGCCATTGCGGTTGTTAAGTGCATCAAGGTATTCCTTCATCCGCTCAACCGTTTTTGCCATGTTATCATTTTCCGGCGAAATGCTCCAGAGCATATCATCCATTGCAATCATCATGTTGTGGCTCTTGCTGTGGATCTGTTCAATGTATTCTTTCGATTTTTCCGGGTCTCTGTCAGCTTTCATCTTCGCCATTTCACTCAGGATATTAATATTGCTGAGTGCTGTGTTCACCTCTTTGTGCAGATTGTCTGCAATACCTGTACGCATTTCCTGCATAGCTTCTTTACGTTTCATCCGTTCACGATCGAGCCAAAAGATGAGTGCAGCGCCTGCCAGCACCAGTAAACTGTAGAACCACCATGTTTTCCAGAAGGGTGCATTCATCTTGATCACCAGTTTATTTGTCTGCTCAATAAAACGTCCTTCTTCATCCATTAAACGCAAACGGAATGTGTGTGTGCCATTGGGTAAAAAAGAGTAAACAGCCTGGTTGTTATTGTCAGCCGATTGCCACTCTTTATCGATCTTATCCATTTTGTACTGGATAACATAGGCCGAGCTGTATTGCAAACTTGAGAATTCAATGGTTACAGAATTGTTTCCCGGCCTCAGGTTAATGATTTTGAGATTTTGTAATGAATCAACCGGAAGCGATTTATTACGCACTTTAAAATCAGTAAATACAATAGCAGGCTTTGCATTGTTAACGATAATGGAAACAGGATCAAACGCAACAAACTGATCACTGCTGCCAAAGAGCAGGCGCCCGTCTTTTAATCTTGCAGAGGCAGCCAGGTCAAAATTTTCATTATCAATGCCATCTTTTTTTGTGAACTTAATAAAGATGTTTTTCTGAATATTAATACGGTACAGCCCGCTTGTGCTCGACAGCCACACATAACCATTTCTGTCTTTTTCAACAGCGGCAATGTAGCCCGATATCTTTTCTGCATTACCGATCAGCCTCGATGTATTTGTAACACGGTTAAACAACAGCAACTGCACTCCGGTAGTTATCAGCATACTGCTGTCGTTGTATTCCATTACCGATGATACTCCTTCCTGTGGAAGTTTAAATGCGCCTTTCTGATCAATATTAAAATGATAAATAATTTTGTCGGTTAACGGATCAATGGCATACACACCTCCCAATGCAAATGCCACCCACAGCAATCCTTTTGAATCTGTGATCATCTTGTTCACATGTGTTACAGGAAGCTTTGCAACGGGTTTTATACCGGCAGAAAAATCTTTTTTACCGTTTGCAGCTGTCCATTTGTACAATCCTTTCCATTGCATACCAAACCATACATTGCCATATTTATCTTCTGCTATCTGCCGGATGGTTTTGCCTTCTAAAGCAGGAGGGTTGTAATAATCAGCCGTGTGTTTATCCTGGTTTACTTTAAGAAACCCCGGCTGGGCCGAAAGCCAAAGTGTAGTACTGTCTGGTGAAGCAAACATGCTCCAGATCGAATAGTTTGTATTAACATCTATTCCCTTTAAACGGAGAGGGATCTCTTTCAGGTTTTTATCGTAATGAAAAATACCATCGCCCCATGCAGAGGTCAGCACTGTTCCCCATTTTGTATCAATGAAAGAAAGCAATCCGCCTTTGCCCCGTTGCTTGTGTATACGGTCTTCGTGTGTAATGTTTTGAAAAACGTGTTGGCCCGGATTAAACCGGTAAAGGCCGTTGTTGCTTGTCCCCACCCATATGTTTTTTTCACGATCTTCCACCAGGCCACGCACATGATCGTATGCAATGCTCCGTTCGTTTGTGTATCCGTTATTCACAAACACAAATCTTTTTGCTTTCTCATCAAAACGTGCCAGCACCTGCAAGCCTCTTATCCAGATGCTGCCATCCTGTTGTTCAAGAAAGCCATGTATTTCATAATAGCTTTTTAAATAACTGATGAGTTCAATTGGAGGAAAAGCATATTCCTGTTTTTTGAGATCATAACAATGAATGAGAGGGAAACCACTTCCCCAGCTAAGGAACCACAGGCGGTCCTGTTTATCAAAAAATAATTGATAAGGTGATATTTTGCCTGCTAACTGATCAATGATCTTTTCTTTTTCAACGTTAGCAAGTACATCACTAAGATTACCTGTTTTACGGTTGTAAATAGCAATGCTGCCATCTTTTGTAGTGATCCAGTATTTCTGTGTTTTTTCCTGGAAAGCAAAGTCACCTACACGCCAGCCTTCTCTTAATTTAAAAAGCCTGTTGGCTGATAGAAAAGTATTTGTGTTTCTATCGTATCGTAAAACTTCATCTCCTGCAAGTACCATGTACACATCACCCTTATCATCTTCCACTATCTTTTTAAAATCGGTTTGAACCTTGCCTGGGTACAGTCCTTTTAAAACAGCTTCACGAAACCTGAAATTTTTTGTATTGAATATGCCGATCTTTCCATCGGCGAGCAACACCCAAAGATTTTTATGTTTATCGATCAGTAATTGCCATATTGGATTTGAGGGCAGTGTGGTGCTGTCTTTTTTATTATGCCGGAATGTTTTGTAACGGGAGCCGTCAAAACGCTGAAGCCCATCTGTTGAACCTGTCCAGATATAGCCCTCTTCATCCTGCACAACTGTGTTTACCTGGTTTGATATGGCTCCGGAAAGCGAAGAGTAATGCGTAAATGTAAAATGCAGTTTTTCCTGCGCAACAGA
>JAACZX010000666.1 GCA_009996555.1 Chitinophagaceae bacterium
GCAGGTGAACAATCTTGCAGACAGTGCACGCAATGGTAAACTAAAAGCCGATGATACAACCGGTGGCACATTCACGTTAACTAATGTTGGAACGTTTGGCAGTTTAATGGGTACGCCCATTATCAATCAGCCGCAGGTAGCAATTCTTGCAGTGGGTGCCATTAAGAAAAGACCGGTGGTGATTGAAACACCGCATGGCGATAGTATTGCCATCCGCCACATGATGTACTTAAGCATGAGTTACGATCACCGTATTGTAGATGGAAGCCTTGGTGCAACATTCTTAACAGCTGTTGCAAATGAGCTGCAAAACTTCAACCCAAACAGAGATATTTAAAACCGGTTGATATAAAAAAGAAAGCCTCTTGTTTTTGCAAGAGGCTTTCTTTTTTAGTATTTCATTCGTTCAAATGAATATTTCTTTCCTTTTCGCTTAACCATAAACAGGTTATCGTATTCTGTTTCGGGCAGATCAGTTAACAGATCTTTACCCATCAGTTTATTCACCAGGTCATCAACCGTGTTTGAATGACCAACGATCAACACATCTTTCTTTTTTATTGATTTTACGTGCGCAATAAACTTATCTGTTGTGTCTTTGGGCGAATACAATTGCACAGGCAGTTGTTTTGCTTCACTCAACGGTTGGGCTGTTGTTTTTGTACGGATGTATGGCGTTGAATAAATAGCAGCGAAATCATGACCCTGCAATAATGTTTTCAGGTTTTGTGCCCGCTGCGAGCCTTCAGCTGACAAAGGCACATCGCTGCTCATGTTGGCATTGGCGGTTGCTTTTTCGGCATGACGCACAATGTAAATGGTATTACGGCTGCAGGAAGCAAGCAACAACGTAATTGTTAATACTGATGACAGTTTGATGATTTTGGCTGTAAACATGAAACAAGTTTTTAAAATATTTTGGCCGTTTTGTAAATTTAAGGAACAATCACCCGGTAAAAACATCAAGATATGAAAACATTATCCGAAACCTGGTTTGCTGATGGCTTCATTGATTTTGAATTAAAAAAGTATACCCTGCTCGCCTACCTGCAGGAAGTAAACAAATACTTTAACCAGGCAAAGCTTTATCCCCAACTGGCCGATGTTATTTTTCATTACAACAACCTTGTGGCTTTTCGTGAAAACAAAAAGTATTTGCAGGAACAGTTCCCGAAAAAACTCACCGGTATACAAATTGAAAAACTGCAGTTGCTGTACGAACAGATGATTGAAGACGATGAGCTGATGCAGGAACTGGAAACCATTATGCACTACTCCATCGACCGCATGAAAACCACCATCAGCAACGGTACTGAAATTTATGAACTGGTTGAGCAAAGTATTACCATTACACCAATTGGCATTATTCCACTTGATACAACAGAAGGTTATTTGTTTCTGCGGAATAAAAACACAAAGCTGACCAATGTGTACCAATACCGCCTCAGCTTTTTTGAACGGCACGATGAACAGTACCGAACATTGAAAACCAATTTTATTGATACAAGGTTAAGCACAATTGCAAATACCTATCAGCATATTAAAAGCGAACTGATCCGGAATAAAACTGAACTACCCAACCCTGCTGTGTACAGCATTGAAACAGATCTTTCTTACCCGGTAGAAGAAACATTTTTGCCTATTGCAAAACGGAGGTTTGTGAAGTTCCTGAGTGCAGCCTGAGATAGTACAGAACAAACACAGAACTGATGAGCGGAACAATATAGAGGTACACATAAGGGATCAATACAAAGCCATAGAATACCGCTAAATAGATTTTTAATGATGCTGCTGCAAGCAACTGCAACGGCATTTTTTGTTTACGAAGTTTTAACCAATAACCAACAGCAAGCAACAATACTGTTACAAGCGACGCCCATAGATGAACTTGCTTGAACTGTTCCAGCTTTTGTTCGACAGGTGCAGATGAACTTTCGTAAAACAGTGCAGCAAGCCCAGTTCCTCTAAAAAGCTGAAAAGGCTTTTCTCCAGGAGCCTGCCAACTCTGTCCTTTCCATTCGCCAAGTCCTGCAACGGTATATGTGTTAACACCACGCAAGAAAACATCCATATCCTTACTTAAAAAAGGAAGCACATACAACAGAAGTATGCCTGCAGCAATTACAGCAATACATTTCAATACCACTGCAAGCCCTTTCTCTTTCCATAATAAGAGAAAGAAAAAAGGCAACCACAGTACCAATGAGTAGCGGGACAATAAACAAAACAACAAAGCGATGCCCATCATCCACCACCTTCCTTTTTCGATGCTTAAAAGAAAGAAAGCATAGTACACACCAATCAGTAACTCCACTGTACGCATAAGCGAAAGATCGGCGTACAACAGATAGCCCCAGAAGATGAGTTGCAACAACACAAACAAATACAAATGCACAAGGTTACTGGCCAACTGTTGCAGTAACCGTTGTGAAAAAACAAGTAACAGCAGCGTCCACCCTGCAAACACCAGGTAACGGTAATCCACCATCATAAACTCTGTAACATGAAAAGGTGCCCAGGTAAGCGGTGGATATGTCGGGAAAAAATCGTAACCCCATTCTGTAATGATGCTGTAAGGAAATATTCCTTGCTGATGCCGTTTAACAAGCATTTCAATTTGAGGAATAACATCCGAATCCTGTATGCGAACTGGGTACAGGTTGAGGTTTCTTGCCCAGAAAACGAAACATACAGCAATTGCTCCCCACCAGAGGTATTTCAATTGTTTTTTTGATCTTTCGCTCAAAACAGTGCTGCCGGCAGGAGCATTGGTTTGAATAAGAAAAGGAAACAAACCAATCAGCATTGACAATAAAAAAAGAAACAACCCATTCCAGGGTGCTGAAAAAATTGTTGAACGCAAGAAAGTGGTGAACAGAATTTCCAATGCAATCAACACAAACAAAAGACTAGCAGAAAAAGTAAATGACAGTCTTGGCTTTTGTGACATCCGTTTCGTTTTACAGCAAACAAGATAAAAGAAAGCCGGGATTTACATCCCGGCTTTGCTGATTTATTTTATATCCAATCCCCAGTCAATTCCTTTATCTGTTGCAGGTACACCTTCTT
>JAACZX010000667.1 GCA_009996555.1 Chitinophagaceae bacterium
CTCAGAATAAAAATTACACATCATTATGATAAAATATATAGTTCTTGTATTTGGAATGGTTCTCTTAAATCAGTATTCAGTTGGGCAAGGGCAGGAGAATATTATCTATGTTATTGATTCTATTCCTGTAGTTGACGACCCTCAAGACGGGGATGAAATTGTTGAAACAGATATTGCAGATATTAGAGTGATTATTAACAAAGACACATTAAAGATGCTGGGGTATGACAGGTTTGACCGGGCAATATTCATATTTACAACAGAGTATCGGCAAAGACCGGAAGATCAAAAACAAATTCCATCATCAAAACAAATGGAAAGAAAAAACAGTGTATGGCATTTTCGTGGCTATCCCTATACCGGTAAATTCATCGACTATTACTATAGTGGAAGAAAGCAAGGCGATGGAACTTTTCTAAATGGAAAAGTTGAAGGGCTTCGAAGAATGTATCATCAAAACGGGCAATTATCTTTGGAGCGAAATTATTCAGCTGGTATTGAGCATGGTTTAGAAAAAGAATATTATGAAGACGGAACACTGAAACAGAAAGGAGAATTTGTAAACGGTATAGAGGAAGGTATTTGGCAAATGTACTTTCCTAATGGTCAGGTGAAACAACAAAGCACTTTAAGGGCTGGGAATATTGAAGGAGAAACCATCGTTTATTACTCAACAGGTAAAGTGTTAGCTGTTGAGATAACAAAAAATGGAAAAACATCTCCTGATAAACGCCTTGCAAAAGTAAATGAGGCAATGAATAAAGGACATGCTGACAGCCAAAGAGGTGATTATAAAGCAGCCATCAAAAAGTATTCAAAAGCGATAGAGTTAGACAGTAGCAATGCTGAAGCATATTTTGCAAGAGGGACAGCTAAACTAAATGACTTTCAGTTTAACGAAGCAATTCTTGATTTCGACAAGGCATTGGTATTTGAACCTTACTTTGAGAAGGCATTGTCAAACAGAGCCTTTACAAGAATTAGAAAATATCAATTCGGGAGTGGCAGAAAGTTATCAGAGAGTAATGCCGTAACTGTACTGGCATCGAAAGATAATCCGGGAATCCCTGAACATGAATTGGCTATTATCTGTAACGATTTACAACAGGCGATATTCCTGGGTGATAAAGGTAAAATGATTTTGGATGCAGTAAAAGAATATTGTGGAATGAAAGGCAGTCGGTAATACAATTTCAGTTTTTCCTTTGCGGGCGAGTCTGGTGCAAGCGATTCGCCGTAATAAAAATAAACAACGGGAGTCCCTTTCAGGAGACTCGTCTGAGAATGAAATATATAATAGGTTATGAAATATCTGATAATAATGATGTGTATCTGTCTACTTGCATGTAGGGGAAATGGATTCAATGAATATAAGCCTGTTTATGAAAGTAAGAGTGGCGGTTTTATTAAAATTGACAGCTATTCAATTATTCACAAGGAAAAAATAAAGCAGGTGTTTTTATATTATGGAGTTGAGGTAAAGGAGATCAATGGCCGTGTTTTTTATAAAGGCAATGTAGATGATGAATTATTATGGAACTATACACGAAAGGCAAATGATAGTTCATGGTTGAGCAGTCACCAATAAAAGCATGAGTCAGTTCTGTTAAAAAACAGGATAACACCGTATTGAGTTGTCCTGTTTTTTTATTGTCATTGTTTACTTCGAATAATACGTATCGTTATGGTATTTAAAACCACTTACAGGATATGTTAACGGATCAGCTTCAAAAATATCAGGGTACGCATAATGCCAGAAACCCGATTCAGAAAAATAATAACGTCCATTGTGTTTTCTTACCCCCCACGTTGCGCCAAACTCTCTGCCGTTTGGCCAGCTGGGATCATCATAAATGCTGTACACCGTTCTTCCTTCTGCTTTAAATTCGGCATACAGCCTGCTGTTAGGTCCGTTGCCTTTGTAGTTATTTACCGTGTACTTGCCAATAATGGATGCCCTGTAAATAGCAGTGGAATCAAACTCCGGTTTATAATAGCAGGCAATGTTTTGTGTAATTTCTTTATTGTCTAATGTGCGTTTGTACGCCACTGTAAGATCAAAGTTAAATTCTGTTGCAGCACTTGAAGTGATCTTTACTTTTCTGCTGCTGCCATTTAATGAGCTGGTAAAACTAATGCGGCTGTCGCTTACCGATTTTACAATAATACTGCTGCCGTCAATAGGCAACTGCATACTTGTTTGTGTTTGCTTGCCAATGCTGCCGGTGGCAGATGGGTAAGCAGCTTTCAGTTTGGTTGTTTTTTCTTTTGCTTTATTGTACACTGCTTCCACTTCTTTGTCTTTGCTGATGAAGTTTTGCTCTTTGCTGAAGGCAGAGGCAATATCAGCCTGTATCGTTTCGTCGCCTGCTTTCAGGTTGCGGAAACCAACGGTCATGGATACTGTTTTTTCGCTGTTGTTGTAAAACTCCACAGCCGTAACACGTTGCACGGTTGATCCGGTAATGGCTTCAGCCACACCATTCAGCTTACCCACTTCCTGTGCACGGCGGATAGCAGATTCTCTTGAAATAATAAACGTGGTAAACAGTCCAAGAAAAATAAGACCCGATACCGGGTTGGGCGCCACTAAAAAGGCAATACCGCTTACAAGCAACGGTGGTATGGTGGCAATGCACACGGTTTGTACTGTTACATGCACTTTGGCAGCAGCAATAAGTTTATCGGCCACATCAGATTGTATGCCTTCCACTTTTCCATAGTAACCTGCAGGCAACGGCGTAAAAGATGATTGTGAAGGGTCGGGCATGTTCCGCTCCAGCACATAGGCCAGTAATTCTTTGTCAGCCGCAGCAAGTGATGCCACTTGTGTATCCCATTCTTCTTTTAACTGGTTGATGAGAGTGATGCTTTCAGGCGATGGTTGAAAGTTACTGCCTGCCACCACTTTTGTTATGGAATCAATAGCGCTGTTGCGTTTTGCAATAAAGTTATTGATAACGGTTTGTGCGTTTGTAATGGCGGTATAGCTCTTAATGTTAACCGTTAATGTGTTGGAGCGCTCAATGGCAGGAATGGATAAACTCGCATCACCGGGTGCAAGC
>JAACZX010000314.1 GCA_009996555.1 Chitinophagaceae bacterium
GCGTGGATGGGATTTCAGCAGCTCCTTTCAATACACAAAATTCAGTCTCGATCCGCAAACCATGTTGCTGCGTGTGTTCAATATTGATACTGATGTACGCAACCTGAAACAACGCAATAAATTTCAATACACGATCCAGGATGGAAATTTAATGGCGGAAGTTTTTGCAACTGAAAAGTTCAGCGAACATCAACTCGTGTACAAAAGCAACAATCCTTTTCTGGGGCAAGTGAATGCCACACAACGTTATGAATATGCATTCACTGCTGCGATACTTCCGTTGATGGCAAAAGAAAACGATCCATGGTCGGTAGTGTTGATGAATAAATATGATGCAAAGAAAGATACTGCCCGCCGTTTGTTCGATCGTCCGTATGTAGAAGAAGAAGGTTATGCTACCAATGGCAAAGAAAATATTACCATCAGGCCGTTGCGACTGGAGAAACTCACCACTAAAAGCGGAAAAGAAACAAAAGTAATGGGAGGCCCCATGCTTACCGGTTACGAATTACGTTGGGATGATGGAGTAGTCGCCATCATTGATATATTGGATAACAGCATCTGGTTTGCAAATAATTTAGATGCAAGAGATAAAATTATTCTGTCATCGATTTCATCGGCTATTTTGCTGAAGCGAATGCAGGATGTTGAGAAAGACAAAGAACAATAAGCAATAGACAATAGGCAATAGACAAGGGTTGCAGAGAAGAAAATCTGAAATCGTACATCTGAAATCTGAAATAAGCAAGCAGTAACAAAACGAAGTGATCGCCGAAGCACACGATATTGATCAGTTGGTGGAAGATTGCAAACGCAATAACCGCAGGGCACAGGAACAGTTGTACCGGCATTTCTATAACTATGCCATCACCATTGCACTGCGTTATTCCCGTGATGAAGCTGATGCTGCTGATATTATTAGTCATGCGTTTGTGAAGATTTTTAAAAGCATGCACACGTTCGATAAAAGTAAAGGCGCATTGCAGACATGGATCAAACGCATTGTGATGAGCGAAGGGCTTGATCATTTGAAAGCAAGAGAACGTTTCAGTAAAGACATGGAGCTGGAAACTGTGGAAGAACCGCAGATCAGTAATACGGTGCTTGAGCGAATGGGTGCTGATGAAATTATGAAACTCATTCACCAGTTACCACCGGCCACACATGCTGTGTTTGTGTTGTATGCAGTGGAAGGCTATAACCACCGGGAAGTAGCTGAGAAACTTAACATCAGCGAGGGTACATCCAAATGGCACCTGAGCGAAGCCCGGAAAACATTACAACAACAACTCAGTCGCACAACATAGCGGATGAATCAAAAAGCAACATACGAATTAACCATTACCGAAAAGCTGGAGCAGTTAACTGCACCGGATATGGTGGATGCTATCTGGGCACGTATCGAAGCACAGCTCGATATTGATCTGCCGACAGATGAGGGTCCAGGCAATCCGCCTGCTGCACCAACAAGTGGTCCACGCAAATGGATCAACCGTGGATTCATCATTGCAGCTGTTGCTATTGTACTCATTTATTTTTTCAATAACCGTAAACAAACAACAACTTCTAACGATCAACCAACCATTACTACACCTGTAACAACACCCAGCAACAATGAGAATCCTGTGCGGAATAATTCGCCGGGTACAAGCAATACCATAGCACCTGCAAAAAATACAACTGTTCCGGCAAACTCATCTACAGGTTTGCCTGTTGACAGTAATGCCCTTGCTCCTGTAACATTACCTGTGCAGCAGCCCGATAGTAACAAAGTAATCACCAATCCAGCGCCTGTATTTACACCACCGGTTGTTGCAGCACCAAAAAATAATACGCCTGACAGTACCAAGAAGGGCAGGGGTGTAAAAGGTATTACCGATGCGGATTATAAAATTGTACCGAAGAAGGATAGTAGTAAGAATTGATGCATTTCGTTTGTGATGAGCAGTCATCCTGCGGATGAACAGTCATCGCTCAGGTTGTCTGCTCACCCAACGGGTGACTGTACAACATTGCTGCTTTTCTTTAAACATTTTTCTTATCGGTTGGTGTCTCCACCAACCGAAATAGTTACTCATCATAGTGGGTTAAAAAGCCAAACTCATCTTTACCGGTTAAATAAAAAGCCGCACTACTCCAACGATAGTTCTCAGGCATATCTGCCAGCTTCCATTTTTCCTGTACAGGATTGTTATGAATATAATCCAGCTTCTGCAGCAATGCCTGCTTTGATGTAATTGAAATAGCAAGCGGATCTCTTTTCCAAAATTGGTATTTCCGATCTTTTTTGGTTGATTGATATGGTAATAATGCCGACTCACTTTTTTGTTGCAGTAATTCTTTGAAACGATGTGCCGTAAATTTTGCAAAGCTACCTGCCGGACTTTCTTTACCATTTAACGCATTCATCATCCACAACAGATGGATATGATTTGGCATGATAACATACCCGTAAATTTTTATCAGCTCCTTTTCTGTGAGGTATTTCCACGAGTCAATACAAATCCGTTTACAATCATCATCAGCAAGCAAATGTTTAAAATCATGGATCGTATCTGTATAAAAGTAACAGAGCGATGTATCCATTTGCCCTTGGCGTACATGCAATAGGTTCATGTATTAAATTTACGATATTTGCTTTCGGTTGGTGGCGACACCAACCGATAAAAAAAAGAATTGATTAAGAGCATTTTTCTTTGGTTTTTGCATTGCTTATGTTAGCGGCTGTTATTTTACTAATGCGAAAACTGAATTTGATAAATAGTTGGCCATAGTTTTCCGGTTATATATACTTTATCAGTTGTTGAGTCGTATGCTATTCCATTTAATACATCAGCATTTGGATTCTTTGTGATTGCTTCGTTTGCCAGCGAACTCATATCCATTTTGCCAACCACATGTCCGCTCGCAGTATCAATTTTTACGATCATATTAGTTGTCCAAATGTTCGCATAAAGAAACCCTTTTATAAATTCAAGTTCATTGAGTTTGTCAATTGGATGGCCTTGTTCGGTTATATCCAATGTTTTTAAAGGTGTTAATTTTTCAGGGTCTAAGTAG
>JAACZX010000315.1 GCA_009996555.1 Chitinophagaceae bacterium
CGATCTGTTGAAATCATTGGTGGTGTACTCGGCTTTCTTATTGGCTTATTACAAGTAGCCATCACCCTTCTTACGCAATAGTTTCCACTCATCACAATCAAAAACAGTCTGGTCAACGTTTTGCCGTCTAAAACGTTTAAACATACACTCATACTAAATGATGTTAGCTATTAACTATTTACGCAGAAATTTGCGCCTCAATTTTAAATTAAGCAGCATGAGATTTATCCTCAGTTTACTTGTCCTTTTCATCAGTTTACAATTGTCGGCACAAATGCCTGGCGGGGGTCGTCCCGGTGGAGGCCAAATGAATAATGGCCGTTTTTATGGAAAAATTGTAGAATCCAAAACAAACAAGCCAATTGATGCTGCTTCTGTTCAGCTTTATCAAAACCGTGTAGATACTGCCACTAAACAACGTAAAGATGTGTTGGTGAATGGTCAGTTAACAAAAGCAAATGGCGATTTCAGTCTTGAAGGTTTAAGCCTCATGGGTAATTATAAGTTACTGGTTACAGCTATTGGTTTTAAAACAATTGAACAAACAATCAGCTTTGGCTTAAAGCCCGGTCTTTCGCCTGAAGAGATGATGAACATGGTAGATAAAGACCTTGGTAATATTAAACTGGAAGCAGATGTGCAACAACTGAGCGAAGTAGTTGTAACAGCAGAAAAACCAACTTTGCAGTTAGGTATCGATCGTAAAATATTTAATGTTGAAAAGAACATTGTATCGCAAGGTGGTACCGGTGTGGATGTAATGCGTAACGTTCCTACTGTGAATGTTGATATTGACGGAAACATCACCATGCGTAACAGTGCTCCGCAAATTTTTGTGGATGGTCGCCCTACAGTTTTAACACTTGATCAGATCCCTGCTGATGCAATTCAGAGCATTGAACTCATTACCAACCCTTCTGCGAAATATGATGCAAGCGGTGGTCAATCTGCCATCATCAATATTGTATTAAAGAAAAACCGTCGTGTTGGCTACAGCGGCAGTGTGCGTGTAGGCGTTGATATGCGTGGCCGTTTCAATGGCGGTGGCGATATTAACATCCGCCAAGGCAAAGTAAACTTCTTTGCCAACATTGGTTTAAACCAACGTAAAGGCATTGGCTTTGGCGAAACAGACCGTAATAATTTTGGCGAACAAACAGCGAATAAGCTTTATACCCGCAACCGAAACATCAGCGAAGGCATGTTCAACTTTGGTCGTGCCGGTTTCGACTTCCTGATCGATAACAGAAACACCATTACAATTGCCGGTAATTTGGGCGGTGGCAATTTTGACATGCTTGATCAAAATTATATCCGCTATGATTCTGCTTATGCCACACCTAAAACCATTTACGAATACCGTGAAACAAATGGCATGAGTAAATTCAGAAACGCAGGTGCAACGTTAAGCTACAAATACAATTTCCCACGTGCAGGAAAAGAATTAACAGCAGATATCAACTACAATAAAAGCCGTAGCGAAAACGGGCAGTCAATTGATTTCACAAAATGGTATGATAAAGACTGGACCAATGTTTATATTCCTAAACAAAACCAAGGCAACGATGCAGGTGGTAACAATACATTCCTTGTAGCACAAATGGACTATACCGATCCTATTAATGAAAACATGAAAGTTGAAGGTGGTTTGCGTACACAGATCAGGTATTTTGAAAGCTTCCAGAATGTTTCTTACAATGGTGTGCCTCAGCCGGGGCTCAGCAACCGCTTTAAGTATGTTGATTATGTACATGCCGCCTACGCAAGCTTTTCACAAAAGATCAAAAAAGCAAATCTGAATTACCAGGTTGGTTTACGTATTGAAAGTTCAAAGTACGATGGCGAACAAGTTGGTAAACCGGGCCGTTTTGAAAATCAGTTCCCATTGGCTTTGTTCCCAAGTGTTTTCTTATCAAAAGGACTTGAAGGAAAGCAAGATTTACAATTGAACTACAGCCGTCGTATCAACCGCCCAAGCTTCTTTCAGTTGTTACCGAATACAGACATCAGCGATATCTTTAACTACCAAACAGGTAATCCTAACCTGAAGCCTGAGTTTACCAATTCATTGGAGTTAACGTATCAAAAAACATACGGAGAAAAGAACAATACGTTTCTTGCCACTTTGTTTGGCAAGCAAACCAACAATCTTATTTCACGCTACCAGAACAGAGAACAGATTGGTGATACAAAAGACAGCGCTATCATCAGCACTTGGGTAAATGCCGACAGAAGTTATGCTGCCGGTCTTGAATTGGTGTTCCGTAATACCGTTGCAAAATGGTGGGAGATCAACTATAATATTAACGTGTATTATTCAAAAATTGATGGCAGCAGCATTTTACCAGAATTGAAAAACGAACGTACCAGCTATACTGTTAAACTCAATAACTCATTCCGCCTCGGCAAAGGATGGAGCATGCAGTTGAGTGGTGATTATAATTCCCGTTCAATCCTTCCTGTTTCCAGTGGCGGCGGCGGTGGCCGTGGTGGCCGTGGTGGTGGTATGATGGGTGGCGGTTTCGGCGGCGGTTCCGTCTCTACTACACAAGGTTATATTGATGACAACTATTATGTTGACTTTGGTATCCGTAAAGAATTCAAGATCAAAAAGAATACAGCATTTGTTTCATTGAACTGGAGCGACGTATTCAGTACACGCCGTAACAACGTATTCTCACAATCGCAATACTTTGATCAGTACAGCTGGAGAAGAAGAGACCCATCCTTTGTGCGTCTTAACTTCAACTACCGTTTTGGCAAGTTCGATGCTTCACTCCTCAAACGTAAAAATAACCGTTCAGAAGGTGGTGGCGATGATATGCAGATGCAGTAGTTAAAAAGCAGAGATATACGCTTATCCCTCCGCAAATGCGGAGGGATTTTTTTTGCAGCCTGAAGTAAAAATGATTGCCCGATCGTTTTTGCTGATAGTATATTCATCTAAAATCAACCAACATGCAAACAACCATTTCCGCCTTACGTGTAATTATAACAGGTGCCACCGGTATGGTGGGCGAAGGAGTATTGCACGAGTGTTTAAACAACAATGC
>JAACZX010000668.1 GCA_009996555.1 Chitinophagaceae bacterium
AGAAAGGTTTTCGCTCCATTAGCAATCCAGGACCTGGCGTTTCTCCGTTTGTCATCAGCTCTGTTCTAGGCTCGATTCCTCGCAATTTGGCGGGTATGCCTTCTATCATCCATCGAGGAGCCGGAGAGTCTTTTAAATAATGATCAAAAAATTGATTAATAAGGTTAACATTATTCTGCTTCATCGTAGATGGGCCTGAATGGGACAAAACATTGTCTGTAAAAAACCATACTTTTTTTCCTAACCTTCTAAGTGCAATAAAAAATTCAATACTCTGATTCATTGGAACATTCATATCTATTGAAGATGATAGAATCAATGGCGTTTCCACTCTGTTCGCATAAAATATTGGAGAGTTTCTAATGTAGATGTCTGGTCGGTGCCAAGGTGTTACACCAGTGCTCAATTGACCCGCTTCATCTGTAGCCGCAGGTGCCCGATGACTATAGTTGATTGTTCCATAATCACTAATCATATTACTTACACCAACGTATGAAACAGCTGCGGCAAAAAGATTTGTTCGGGTTACTAGGTAATTTGTCTGATAACCTCCGTAACTACTACCGGTGATACCCATCTTCTTTCCATTAATAAATGGCAGTTTTGCTATATGTTCCGCTCCTGATACAACAAAATCATATGTAGAATATGGCACTTCACCGATACTACGCTTTATTTCCGGTAGAAAAACCAAATACCCTTGATTGAGAAAATTGCCAAAATGGGCTTTGTCAGTTGACTCGAAAATTCGATTTCCCATCGTTCCATCATAATAATTAACTATAACAGGATATTTCTTTGAAGAATCAAAATCGGCTGGCTTATATAAAAACCCCCTCCCTTCCTTTCCAGTATAAGTTGTCCATCGTATAATCTCCTTTTTTACTGCCGTTTTATATAGTAAGGTATCTTTCGCTACAAGTACCTGAAAATTTGCAAAGTCCGTTGTTAAAACAATTTCCTTGGGCTCATTCATATTAGATTTTTCACCAATAAAAACTTTGGCATCCGAGGCTTTTAAAAACGAATAACTATAGGGGCCGTCTGGTGCAATAATCACCTTTAGTTTTGGTTTGCTTCCACCGGTATAATGTACTAATGCAGGGTTAGCGATCCTGTCATCATTTATTAAAGTATAATATTCCTCCCTTTTTAAATCAATATATCCATCATAACTTACTGGTAAATTCAGCCTCAATTTTTTGTCCCTTGCATTTCTGCCTGTTAAGCATTTGTAGTTCTTTAGGTTAGCAAATTCAATTAACCATTCATCGCCATAACCATCTCTTACAACTATTCCGGTTTCCCCAGGCAACCATCTGATAAAAGGGTTCAATTGCTGTCCCAAAACATAGCCATCCGGGATAGAAGTCCATTCTGTATTAATTTCCTTAGTTAAATTTTTCGTATAGCCTGTAACGATATCTCTTAAATAAAAGTCGTTCTCATCAAAATTATACATAACGAGAAACTTGCCCGAAGGAGAAAAATAATATCCTTGAGGTCCTCCTCTATCATAAATTTTTTGCTTTTCAGCAATTTTTTGTGTCTCGCCATTGCTGAGGGAGATTATTTGTACATCAAATTGAGTCGCACTATTCCAATTAAATTCATTGAAGGAATACATTGAAAGTTCAGAAGTTAAAAAACCTCCAATGCCCATACCTGCTGTACTTAAGATATCACCTTTAAATTGATAGACTAACACATCTTGATTGGCTTTGGCAAAACCATCGAATCCAAGGAGGTCAAGTGAATTTGTTTGTAATAATTCATTTCCATACTCTAGCCTCGTTATACGGCAAGTTTGAACATCTACAACAGTTGCATAACATCGTTTGAACTGCGCATCCCATTCTTGAAATGGATAAATTTTTTCATCAAGATAACTCCATACTTGTGTCTCATTTTTATAAATTCTGCTTAAAGGTACTTCGTCATCTTCCTGATAAAATAAGAGATGGCTACCAGTACGGTTAAATCCAAGAAGTCTCTTCCCTTTTCTATGATAGATGTGTAAGCCCTTACCTATATTGTCATTACCGTCTTTTACCAATAGTTTCAGCCCTTTATCTTCATTCCAGTGACTGATAGATGTACTACTGTCATTATTAGTTGTAATAATGCCCACACCGTAGCCATCGGGGCTAAATACGACTTCACTCAAATTAGTTGCAGCTCCCTCCCAAACCTCAATTAGATATTTATTACTCAACATCATACACAACAAGCGAAGATTTGTTCCGTCTGTTTGAGTAAGAAATATTCTATTATTCCTGATTTGCTTATACTCACGGATATTTTTTATAGAGTATTGTTTGCCTGTACTTACATTCAAAAACAAGAGATCACCAGCTGATGACTTTTTTCTACAAGCAAACCAAGGATAACCTATCTCAACGCAAGATCTAATATCCTTGATAGATAGAGTTTTTTTACTTTTTAGCCCAAAGACAAACAAAGTATCATGGCTTATATATATAAATTGCTTACTGTTATTTATTAGTTTTTGGCTATGTGCTTCCGGAACTACCAATTTCCATTTCCCATCGATAGTTTGTATAATTGTTGTTTTTTTATTCGCATAATAAACATATTTTCCATCCTCACTTATCCCATATTGACAAAATGATTTATTGACAAATAAAAAGGTCAATAATATAGAAATTACTTTCATTTTTTATTTTTTAGAATTTTCGCTCGGCTTTCTTCCCAAAATTTTTCATTTTTTATAACTGCATTCATTGCGTTGCTTACAAGGAGTAATAATGGATAATCTTCGCCATTAAATTTTCCAATTACTGTTTTAAAAACATCAATGGCTTCTTTTTTATTTCCTAGGCGATATATAAGATTGGCCCTATTCTTTTGCCATAGTACCGGGAGTAAAGGGTTGTATTTGAGACCCAACATCAATTCACCTGTTTCTGAAACTCTTTCACTCCAACTTAATGCGAGTTTAAGCAGCCCAACATCATCGCTTAGATTTGTAAGAACGATAATATAATCATCAATTTGGTTTATACTAACGTAATCATGATCATGCT
>JAACZX010000472.1 GCA_009996555.1 Chitinophagaceae bacterium
ACCAAGGTAAAATTTCCCAATGGTAGTATTAGTCTTGCTAAAGATTATAAAACACTTTCAATTGATCTTACAGTAACACAAGTGGGGACAGACAAAAAAATACCAATGAAGTTTAAAGGATCCTTGCAGAAGGTGTTAAAGCTCATGAATTAGATTTAAAAGATGCATCAGGGCAAATATTTCAGTTAAGAAGTCAGCAGGGAAAAGTTGTACTCCTGAATTTTACGTTTAATAACTGCCCGCATTGTATTGAATCAATTGGCATGCTAAATATGCTACATTCAAAATATGGAAAATACAACTTAATAATAGCAACTATTAATCCATTTGACACTAAGGATGCTATTGAAAAGCACAACAGCATGTTTAAAATAAACTTTCCTGTTTTATGAATCCGGATAAGTCTAAGAATATTGATCATTACAATGTTGACGGCTATCCAACATTTTACTTAATTGATATGAGAGGAAATATCATCAAAGGGTTTAAAGGTTATTACAAACCATTAGGTAATGAGTTAAATAACCTCATTAAAGAGAATCTGTAAAAGTGCGGCTTATAAAACTTATACTTGGGTTACTTAAATTTCGCTTATTTAAAAGCTATAACCTTTCCGCCTGTCCCATGGATGGCCTTAGGGCCACTTCTGGGACTTAAAAAAATCACAAGCAGTAATACACATTCTGGCAGGTTATAGCGAGGAGGTGATTTTTGCGGGGAACTGTTCCCTTTTGAAAACGTGGTCAAAACTTGCAGGCATAGCCAATTCTTATCACCTGCGTTTCGTAATAATCATCACTTGTGTAGGTAAAGCCTCGCCCAGTGATCTCTTTTTTGATCACCATCGTATTGAACAGGTCGGTTGCGTTTAGAAACCATTCAGCTTTTCCTTTTTGAATGAGTTTTTTCAGTCCCAGGTCTAATGAAAAACGTGCTTTAATTTTTCCCTGCGGAATAATATCAGGGGCTAAATAAACAAGGGATGCCTGAGCATTGATACCCTGCTTGAAAGAAAAGGTATTGTTCAGTTTGATATTTCCGGAAACAATTTCCTGTTGTGCTGCCGTAAATGTATTGGCTACCGGATACTTGTTTTCTACTGTAAATGCATTGATGCGGTTGTGGTAGATGTTTGCATTAAGGTTAAATGAATATACTTTGGAAACCTGTTGCGCCCATATAGTTTCTAACCCGCTGTTATAGCTTTTACCGGCGTTCTGAAAAATGGCATAAATAAGACGGCTGCCTGGCACTGTAATGGAAATGCGGGTAATGGTTCCGTTTGCAAAGCGGTGATAAACGGCGTTATATAAACTCCCATTTTCCCAGCTTGTTTTATAACCAAGTTCAATGGAGTTTGTAAACTGCGGTTGCAACGCAGGGTTTCCTACTTTAATAATTTCTGCATCATCGTATTTTGGAAAAATCCGGATGTCAACTTCATTTGGCCGGTCTACTCTCCTGTTATAAAAAAAAGAAAGCTTGTTTTTGATGTTGAACTTGTAAGCAAGCCGGATGTTCGGGAAAGGTTGTGTGTAATGATAGCCATCGCTTTTATAAACCACATGATCGGGATTTACATCGTACTGTATTCCTACATATTCAAAACGTAAACCAGCCTCCGCTTCCCACTTTCTATTCTCGAAAATGTAATTACCGTAAACAGCAGGGATAAATTCTTTATAGGTAGCCCAGCCACCAGCAGTCGTATCCAGCACAGAGTTTGCTCCTGGAATAAACTGCATGTTTGTTGGAATAATTCTGTTGCGGATTTTAATACCTGTTTCGATACGTCCGTATTTCAATGGTTTTAAATAATCAAAATTGAAGTCGTACACCTGCTCGTCGGACAGCAACTTAAAAGCATCTGTACCCTTTGAAGTGGGCAGGTAGTTGTCGTAAAAATACTTTTCATCCTCTCTGTGAAAAGTATAATTGAAACCAAGATTGAGCAAATGTCCTGCTTCTTTAAACCTGTGCTGGTAAGCAGCAGTTGCCATTATTGTTGTTTTTAATTCGTCTTCCAAAAATTGCCAAAGTCTTTTACGTTCTGTTAATTCATTATTGAAGAAAGGCTCATCACCACGGTCAATTATTTTTTCGCTGCCAAACAAAGCGGAAACAGTAAATGTGTTTTGATCATTTGCATAATAATCAATTCCTGTTTTGATGGTTGTAAAATGCGTATTCCTGTTTCGCTTTAACTGTTGGTTAATAATCTCTCCGTTATCGTATACCCTGTACACAAATTCATTTTTATTGAGTGTTTCTGTATAGAAATAATCTCCTTGGAAAAAAGCATTGATCTTGTTCTTGCGATAGTTGAGTGATAGACCAGGGTTTGTTTTTGGGGTAAACGTATATTGCGGCCGGATAGATGGCAGGTTTTCTCTACGCACCCACAACGAACCCAGGCCTGCACTAATGCTGGCTTTTCCATTTAAGCCTTCCTTTTTTTCTTTCCTGAAAATAATATTGATGATGCCTGCTGTTCCATTTGCATCATATTTCGATGAAGGATTGTTGATAATCTCAATACGTTCAATGGCTGAAGCAGGAATATTGTCAAGTCCGCTCTGGCTACCAAAACCAGTGAGTGCAGTTTGTTTTCCATCTATCAGCACAACAACTTTGTCATTACCTCTTATTTGCAGTTTACCCTCCTGTACGGTAATGCCGGGCAGGTTTTGCATTGCCTGCAAAACTGAGCCGCCGGTTTGAGTAATATTATCTTTCAGCAAAAAAATCTTTTTATCCATTTTTGCGCTTACTTCATTTTCCTTTGCTGTAATCACCACTTCCTGCAAAGCAGTTGCGTTTTCCTCCATCTCAATTGTTTTCATATCTAAAAAAGCAGAGAGGGTTCCAACAAACAGAGCTTGCCTTTTGGTAGTGAAACCGGCATAGGAAAACTCCAGGTAATAATTGCCTGCTTTTATTTTGGTGAGTGAAAAACGGCCTTCTTCATTGGTTACTGTACCGCTTACGAAAGCACTGTCTTTTTCTGCTTTCAGCAACACATTAACAAAGGCAAGAGCCGATTTTGATTTTTGTGCTTTTACTATTCCTGAAACTGTGGTTTGCGCCTGCGGCAAAACAAAAAGGGCAAGGAAGAAAGAAAACAAACAGATATGTTTTTTGCGCATGTTACCAGGGGCTGGCTTTTTGCTAAGGTACTGTATTTACATAGATCGGTTTAATCTGGCAGTAGAAGCACATTGAAAAACAAACACCGAATATTGCCTGTAACTGCAAAAGCAAATTGAATATGCAGAACAGGAGAAAATGCAATAACTTTTGCAGACCAGGAACACTGGTTATAGATTATCAGTGTATGAATGATTAAAATATTTGTACAAAGTGGGGTATAAACAAGTTGTAATCAGCGACACTGGCAGCAGGCTTTTGATTACAAGTAAACTGTATTGACTCATATAAGCACAAGTCGTAAAATTGTTAAATGAAGATCAAATAATGCTATCTTTTCTGAATGGAGAAGTATTCACTTCGCTTCTGCCTGAAGGATAATAAAGGCGCTTACCTGTTACAATGAATAGGGCACAGTTATAAATTTCAGCAAAAATTGTCTTCTTTTTTTCTATATTAGAGCTGACTGGTGTTGTACAGGTGCTGCAGTAAACACAGCAGGTAGCAGTGTAAAGTAGAGAATATTGGATTGTACTTAAAACAATACAAAAATTTAAACCGTAAAAAAATAATTCTCAGTTGCCCTGTTTTTTATCTGTTGCAGGTAGCCTTAATCAGTTGATGTGCAACAATAAACCAACAAGGAAGCCGTAAGGAATTTTGAAATACATTACACGAACAGTTTGGATTTTATCGGTAGTAAGTTTACTTACCGACACAGCAAGTGAAATGCTTTATCCAATCATGCCCGTTTATTTAAAAACAATTGGGGTTTCTATTTTGCTTATTGGACTGTTTGAGGGCATTGCCGAAGCAACTGCAGGACTTAGTAAAGGATACTTTGGAAAACTCTCCGATACGTCGGGCAGACGGGTTCCCTTTGTGCAAATAGGCTATGCGTTTAGTGCTATCTCAAAACCGATGATGGCTGTTTTCATTTATCCGCTTTGGGTATTTTTTGCAAGGACAATTGACCGTTTTGGAAAAGGTATTCGAACAGGTGCAAGAGACGCAATACTTTCTGATGAAGCAACACCACAAACAAAAGGGAAAGTTTTTGGCTTTCATCGATCTATGGATACAGTAGGTGCAGTAATGGGCCCCTTACTGGCTTTGATTTATTTGTATTACAATCCGGGCGATTACAAAACACTTTTCTACATTGCTTTTGTGCCGGGGCTTTTTGCTGTTTTTGTTTCCTTTTTCCTGATGGAAAAAAACAAAGTGACTGGCGAACCCAAAACACCTGTTTCGTTTTTTTCATTTTTGCATTATTGGAAAGAAAGCCCGATTGCATATAAAAAATTAGCAGCAGGGCTTTTGGTGTTTACATTGTTCAACAGCTCAGATGTTTTTCTGCTTCTCAAAGCAAAAGAAGCAGGACTTAACGATACAGCGGTAATTGTTGTTTATATTTTTTATAATCTCATTTACGCTTTGTTTGCGTTTCCGGTTGGAATTGTTGCTGACAGCATTGGTCTTAAAACTATTTTCGTAACAGGCCTTGTATTGTTTGCAGTAGTATATTTTGGAATGGCAATCAATACCAATATTTATGTCTTCTTTGGTCTGTTTTTTTTGTATGGCATTTATGCAGCAGCAACAGAAGGGATTTCCAAAGCGTGGATTTCAAACATCATAAACAAAAAAGACACGGCTACTGCAATCGGAACTTATTCGGGTTTTCAAAGCATTTGTACCATGCTTGCAAGTTCATTGGCAGGGCTTATCTGGTTTCAGTTCGGTGCAGCGGCGACATTTACTGTAACAGGCATCGTGACAGTTATCATAATTGTTTACTTTATATGGAATGTTAAACAACCTGCAACGAAAGCCGGCATTTTATAATAATCAGGAACAAAGGTTCAAAAATGAAAGGCTTCACTTTTTGCCAGGTTACAGGAAATATTTTATTGTTGCAATGGAGTGAGTGTTGTGGCAAAGTTGCCTACGACAGGTAGTTTTGCGATAGCAGGCGGAGCAAAGAAATAAATCTTTGTCTTTTTGTTTGCTTTCGGAAATGGCTTAGCTAAACATTATTCTATTACGCTTTTGTTTTTAACTTCATCATCCGAATTTTTAAAGTCTTGCTTTGGAAGAGAATGCGTTTTATACAAACAACTGCCTTACTTGTGATAAGCCACTCCATGGAACCCGGCGCAAAAAGTTTTGTGATGCTGCCTGCCGGGTAAGCTATTACAGGCAAATGAAAATGATGCAGGATGACCAGACTAGGAATATCCTTTTAACACTCCGGAAAAACAGTTCGGTTTTAAAAAATTTGCTTGGTAAGGCAACCACTGATGTGATTGTAAGTAAAAACAAATTACTGGAAGCGGGTTTTCGTTTTAACTATATTACTGATTCAACAACTGCAAAAAATGGCAGTACCGCTTATTTCTGTTACGGCTATGGGTATTTTATATTAGAAAATGAGCAGTGCCTCATTATGAGGCGAAAAGATGTGCCTGAATAATGATATGCTGCTTACTGGATGTCAGTAGGAGAACAAGGATGGTAAAGGCTGTATTATTCATATCTACAGAAGTTTTAGTGATCAGGTTCAGTTCTATTATTTAGAACTTTCCAAGTATGCTTCCGGTATAAGAGCAGGATCAATGATGCGTATAAATTCTCTTTTAAATTCCACACCATCATAGATCAAGTTCCCGTTCTTGTCAATTTCTACAGTAACAACATGTCCTTTGTGCCTTTGCAGTAGAAGAAACGAGCCGCCCATGCTGGGTGTTATCACCAGCAATGGATTTGATAGTAGGAAATAAGTACTATCGGTTTTATACGATATTCATCAGTTACAATACCTGCAAAGACAAATCACTATTTTTTGTACATTTGAAATAGCTTTTTATCGTAGAATACGAATTATGTATTGTTGCCTGCCCACCCCAAAACGTACCCATATTGCTGTGAAGGTTTCATTTTTCTTTTTAACAGGGTTATTATTTCATTACCAGTCAACTGCCCAGGTTTTTGCCGGAGCCGGTATCGGGTTTGAGAATTTACATCTTTCATCCGGGCGTGCTATAGCACCAAATCTTTCACTTCAATATGTAGCCGACAGTCGTCGAGTTGCTTATTATTTTGATGCTGCCGGCTGGAGGTCCTCCGATGTTAATGAAACATCTTTTACCGATGATTTCGGAAACAGCAGCCCGGTTAATGAAGAGTATCAGTACACCCACCTGGCTATGCAACTTGGGGCTAAAATTTACCTGACCGGCGATTTTGATGATAACAAAGTTGTTTTGTTTACCGGCGGTGGTTTTGCAGACTATCTAACCTTTAACCATTACCGTACTGTTTCAACCAGTACACAAACAGCCATTTCAGGAGAAAAGAAATTCAGCAGTAATGCACCCGCCATGCATTTTATAGGTGGGGTTAGCCGCCATTTCCCGTTTCTTACTGCTGAATTAAATGCAGGATTGAATTTTATCTTCAAAGGAGTATCTGAGTTATCAGGAACTTCTAATGTTCATACCGCCCTGCGATTGAAGCTATTATTTTCTTTATAAATAAACCCTAATTGAACAAATGAAATATCTTATCCCTTTATTTCTTTTCGTAGCGAGTTTTGAGTCAACAGCACAGAAGGTGTCAGTAAAAGTTGTGAACACAAATGATGTTACAAATCATACTGTTAAATGGACATTACAAGAAAAGACAGATTTTAAAATTGGAGACAATATTATCCAGGTAGAAAATACCGGCAGCAGAATGCAACTTGGTTACACTGCAAAACTCAGTCGTGAAAAACATGCGTTGACCTTGCATAAAATAAATATGGATGGAAAAGAAATAGCGACCGGCAAATTAGAAAACGGAGAGAGAGTATTTGGGCCATCAGCCACCGTACCCCTCTTGTTTAACAATAAATTGCTGTTGGTTTATTTTCGTTATGAAGCGGATACAATGAAGCTCTATTTGTCTGAGGTGGATGATGAATCGCTCACAATAAAAAGTACACAACTGCTTTACAAGTTTGCACAGCGTAATGTGGGTTTATTTGGAATGAATTCGTTAAGTTATGAAATCATGACTTCTATTTCTCCTGATCAGAAAAAGTTATTAATTGCTTACCGGAACAGTAACGGTCAAATGTTTTCATCTGTCTTTTCCTCTGATTTATCAGCATTAAGGACAAAAATTTCCAATCCTTTGTTTCCTGAAAAAGCTGAGATATCCGATGTGTTTCTGGAAAATTCCGGCAACTGCGTTTTTGGGTTATCATCTACGCTTGGGTCTGAGTTTGAGCATTTATTAGCAAAGGGGTTTTTGGTGCAACGTATCGACAATTCAGAACGTGTAATCCCATTTAATATCATTGGTGCCAATTTTACACCTGAACATTTGCGGATTCAGCCATCAGCCGACTTTTCAAAACTATATGCCTGTGGCGATTATTCGGGTGATCGGAATATGGAAGGTGTTTTTGTTGTAGAGTTAAATACACAGCAATTCCGGTTAAGCAAACCATTTGTTTTTGCCTACCCGGAGGAGTTTAAAGAACGCATGTATAAAACCGGTTTTGGTACAAGGAAAAAGGATAATTATACAGTCATGCCGGTAGATTATCAATTAATAGAAGTTGCTAACGGAGAATTTGCATTAGGAGGCTATGCAAAGACGAAATACGAAGGTTCGAGCACGTCAGGGCGGGCAAGAATCACTTTCTTAGCCGGCCCGGTAGTAACAATTTTTTTTGACAAAGAATTTAAGCAGGCAAATTTTGCCATGATTCCACGTAATCATACGATGCGAAGCGGGAGCGCAGGAATTTTTCTTCCCTACCAAGGCAAACTGGTTGTTTTGTATAATGATTACGCAAAGAATTTTGATGAAGATCTTTCAGATGCATCTGTCGACCGTATCCGTATTAATATGGTTAAAGAAGTAGCATTAGGCTATGCGGTAATTAATAAAAACGGAAAGATTGAACAACGTAAACTACTCACTGAAGGCATTTCAAGGATGAATTATTTTAATACAATGAACTTTAAAAAATTATCCGAAACCCATATTGTCATTCCCTCTGCTGCTGATGACAAAAAAACGGACATGAATAAAGTAGCCAGCATAACAATTTCAGACTAAGGCCTGACAATTTTAATCCCTTACTACTATAATAATGCAGCAAGGGTTAAAATTGGATTGTGATATATAATGTAAGTGAAATATTGTTTTGTACATCCAGTTACTTAGGGTATCAATCAAACTTTTTGGTAAGTATTAGTGATCAGGTTCAGTTCTATTATTTAGTGCTTTCTAAAAGTGCTTCCGGTATTGGAGCAGGGTCAATGATGCGTATAAATTCTCTTTTAAATTCCATGCCGTCATAGATCAAATTCCCGTTCTTGTCAATTTCTACAGTAACAGTATGTCCTTTGGGTAATGGCAGGCTGATCTTATCCGGGTATTGAATGCAAATGAATTTGTATTCCCTTATTTTCGAATTACTTTTTGATGAATGAAGACTATGATACATCCATTTGCCATCAACCCTGATGCGTTGCTCGGTTGAAGCGTCATTTGCTGCATGTACATAAGTTCCATCGTGGTACCTGTGTTTTGAATCTTTACAGGCATAGAACATGAGCAACAGGAAACAGGCAATAAGTTTGTTTTTCATATTAGTTGATTTGTCAGGTTGTATGTTGCCTGGATGTTTTTCTCTTTATTGACTTTCCTATAAGGATAGGTAATTGTGATTCTTCAAAGAGTGGAAGGAAATCATCCAATTCCTTTTTATTCATTGCTTTTATTTTATTCATAAAATATTGTATGTCGGTAGGAATGTCTTTGGTTTTTGCCAAAGCGTTTTCATAGTCACTTTTTGTGAGGTTGGAAGGAGAAATCAACCTGTTCAGGTAGTCTGCATAAAATCCTTTTTGTTTCAGATAATCTGCTTTTTCCCACCAATGATAATTGTTCCTGGCCGGGATGAGTTGAATTGCCGAATGAAGAAGTTGGGTAGCGAAGCCTTTTCCGGAAGTAAAGGAATGAGCGTCCAGAACATGTTTCAATACCATCCAGATTGAATAGAAATCACGTAAAATAGCATGCCGTGATCTGTGTTTTGAAAAAATGCCCTGGATCTCTTTGGTTTTCAGAAGATCAAAACCATAACCTTCTAAGAAAAGGAGAAAACATTTAATATACTCTTCCGAGCCGAGTATGAGAAGACCAATTGCGTTTCCATAGTTTTCGTGCCTTGCAAGAATGTTTGCAGAAGCATACAGTGTTTGTGCATTGATTTCTACTTCCGGATAAATTTCACGGCATTCTTCTTTGGTGAGTTGTAAAAATGTTTTCATTGTTTGTGTAAACCTGTGGTGGGTTCTGTACAAAAAATAATGCTTTTTAGCGGCATTGTCGGTTTTATCATAACCTGAATACGGAAACCTTAAAAAAAAGAGTTCAATTCATGCAAAGTGAGACCGTAAATTCCACATGTACTAAGGGAAATCATTTATTTTAAAGAAAAACTTACGAGACAGATTTGATAGACTTGTTTAATTACAACTGTGTCAGTTCTTTCAACCTCCGTGCGAATTCGAAAAATTTGTGTGTTATACTAACTTTTGCTGTCAGAAAATAAGAAGGACAAATTATAAATACCGTGTAAACACCTATTGTAAAAAGGAAAACTGTTTTTCATATTGTAGACAATTCAACATTGTAGCACTTGCATATGAGAAATAGCCGTTTACTCTTGCCACAGTATAAACTCATAGCTGACCCGTTGCGGTATATTGGTTTTACATGCTTACTATTCTTTTCTTCAAACCGCTCTATTGCTCAGGACTCAACCATTTCCCCCGTTAACCATTTTACGAAAATTGAACAGTTGGCAGCTAATACAACAGGTAAGATTGAAGGGCTGGAAAAAAAGCTGACGAAGAAAACAGAAAGGTACCTGCACATGATTTATAAGCAGGAAAGGAAACTTCGTAAAAAGATTCTGGCAATTGATTCGGGTGCTGCACAAACACTATTTTCTTATGATCCGGGAATACAGATGAACAGTATCCTTTCAAAAATCAAAGTAAAAGATTCATCGGGCCAGATGAGTGCTTTGAATGGAACCTATCTTCCTTATCTCGATTCATTACAAGGCGTTTTAAGATTTCCTGCTTTGGCAGGAGAGGAATATGGTCAATTGAAGGATGCGTTGCAGCAAGTGAACACAATTCAAAAGAAGTTGGCTGATGCTGATGCACTGGAAAGGGTAATCCTTCAACGTAAAGAGCAAATCAAAAGGTATTTGTTAAATAAAACAAATCTGCCTCGTTCATTAAAACGGAGCTATGGCGAATATGCAAAACAGGTAGCCTCTTATCGCCAGGAATTGACAGGAATAAAAGAAACACTAAACGATCCCGATAAGTTACTGCGTAAAGCTTTGGTTGTGGCAAACAAAACTGCTGTGTTTCGTCAGTTTATGCAGCGGAATTCTTTTCTCACTCAGTTTTTGCCAGTTAGCGTAGGAACAAATACCAATGGTACGGGTCAAATGGTAACAGGTTTGCTTTCAAGGAACCAGTTTATTCAGAATGTAAACAACAGCACCGGGAGTAGGACGCTTGAGTCAATTGTGCAGCAGGCTGCAAACCGGAATAGTGGCCAATCAATGCCGGATTTCGGTCAAATGATTCCTGCAAAAGATGAAACTGTTTCTTTGCCTGAATATGCTCCTAACACAGAACGATCAAAAAGTTTTAAGGATCGCCTGGAGTATGGCACAAATCTTCAAACACAACGTGGTACAACCTATTTTCCTGTAACATCGGATATTGCCGTATCTGTTGGCTACAAATTGAATACAAAAAGTATAATGGGCATTGGCGCCTCGTACAAACTCGGTCTCGGCGAGAATATCCAGAATATCAGGTTGACAAACCAGGGGGTTGGTCTGCGATCATTTATTGATTATAAACTGAAAGGG
>JAACZX010000669.1 GCA_009996555.1 Chitinophagaceae bacterium
AATCACTTGATCCAACTAATTTCAACAGCAAAACCTGTTACAGGTTGAAGAAGAAAGATATTGATGGCTCATGAATGTATTCAGCTGTAAAGCCCGCTTTACTGTAAACACGCTTGCTCAAGGCAGTTATATATTGAAGCTGTTGAGCGATGCTGCTATTGTACAGAAAAAATCAGAGCCGGTTGTGAAGTCCGGCTCTGATTCTTTTGTAACAACTAAGGTTCGCATTAATATTTATATGTCGTTATCCCTGTTGCAGCTTCTGAAATAAATTGCGTAGATATTTTTGTTACATCTCCATCGGCATCACGTTCATAATTGTTTTTCCGGTGCCATTTAAGTGTACCTGCTGCATCAAATTCCTTTGATTCAACGATCAGGTATTTTAATGGCTTGCCAAATAAATTATGTGAATGCCAATAACCCCATGCCGTAAAACTCTGTTTGTTTTCCTTCGACATATCAACCGTAAATACTTCATTGCCGGTTTGCACCCCATTGTTGAATTTCTTGCCGGTAATGATCTTTCCATTTTCAATTACATACTCACGCCCGTAAGAACTGCCAATGCCCTGCGTGGTATGTTTGATGAGGTACCCTTCGCTATTGTAAGTAATGGTAGTTGTTTCAATAACAGCTCCTGTTTTATCCTTCGAGATCATGGATGTAACAAAACCTTTTTCATTCAATGTTGCTTCGTATGTACGCATAATACTGTTATCAGTATTGCTTTTGCGTGTTACAACTAATTTAGAAGCTGACTGATGATCGAAGTAATCCGTATAATCTGCTTCAATATTAGAACTGATCCTTCCTGCATTATCGTATACATACTTAGAAGCATTGTCCAATACATTCTGGTACATATAATCTACCTGTGTAAATTTTTTACCGGCTTTTGAACTTGCAGGCGCAGAGATTGCAGTTGCCTGTTTTTTGCATGATGCAACAGCCACCACGAGAAAGGCCGCTACTGTTACTGATTTGAGTGCTTTCATTTTGTTTGCTTTGTTTGATGATTATTTTTTGCAGCACAAAAATGCAAACAGCAGGCAGGCTTTTAAAAAGTAAGTAGCCAAAACGGATAACCCGGTTTGTGAAGTGATCAAAAACGCCCCTGAAAAGAACTAAGTTTTGCTGTATTTGATACAAACAGGAACTGTTCACTTGAGTGTGTCTGTTTACCTGTCTAACCACTTCTTAAACACCGGTGCTTTTTCCCGGCTCATATCAATTTCAAATTTATGATTGGGCGCTTTTAAACGAATAGACAGCTTGGAATTTTCTATTGGCTTTACCGTTTGCAGCGCATCAATATTGATGATGTATTGACGGTTAGCCCTGTAGAATTTATTGGGATCAAGTACTTCTTCCACATCATCCAGTGTAGAAAAGTCAAGCATGTAACGATCGCCATTGAAAAGGTAAATGTAGTTAAGCGTTTCTTTGGCAAAGCATGCAATATCGTTTGTATTAACGGGCATCCACTGATTCCGGATGTTTACAATAAACTTCTCCTTATATTTCTGCATCTGCTGTTGCGGGTTAGCCAATGCTTTCATTAACTCTGTAAAATCGGTAATAACAGGATTTCGTTTTTCAATGATGGCTTTGCATTTATCAATTGCACGGCGCAGTTCATCTTCATCAACAGGCTTCAACAAGTAATCAACACCGTTTACTTTAAATGCCCTGATGGCATACTCATCATAAGCAGTTGTAAATACTATGGGGCAGCTGAGCTTAAAATGATCAAGCAATTCAAAGCTCACTCCATCACTCAGTTGGATATCCATGAACAACAGATCAGGCTCCGCATTATTGAGGAACCATTTTTTTGCCACCTTCAGGCTGGGAATGATCTCTGCAATTTCAACAGATGGATCAACATTGCGGATCTTGTTCTGCAATACTTTAGCAATGATCTCTTCGTCTTCAATAATAACTGCTTTCATACTTCATGTTTATTAAATGATCAGATCAAGGGAATACTGATAATAAATTCGGTGGCGCTTTCTTCTATTTGCACAGGTCTGCGGCTGAGGTAGTGGTACAGCGATTGCAAACTGGCAAGTCCTTGTTTGTTGGATGTTTCTACCATGTTTTTCCTTTGCAGGTTATTGGCAACGTGCAGATAACCGTCTTTGGCAGTTACCGTAATAATGAGCGGCGTATCAAGGTCGATCACATTATGCTTCATTGCATTTTCTACAAGATTCTGCAATGTAACTGGTGCAATTTTCTTGTGCAGTTCCTCTTCATCAACATTGATCTTTACCTGCAATCCTTCCTTGAATCTTGTTTTTTGCAGGTTGATGTAGGTTTGTACAAAAGTCAGTTCTTCCCGTAAGCTCACCAGCTCATTATCCCTGTTTTTTAAAATGTAACGATAAATCTTCGACATCTGCTCAAGGAAATTTCCTGCAAGTTTTTGATCGGTTTCAATTAACCCCGATAAAGATGTAAGTGAATTAAAAAGAAAATGCGGATTCAGCTGTTGTTTAAGATTTTCATACATCACCATTACTTTTTCTTTTTCAAGCAACTGGGCTTTCCCCTGCAACTGTAATAATTTTTCCTGCTGATGAATGCGGTAGCGATATACAGCATAACCTGTTGCCAGCAATGCTAAAAGCAGCATTACACGAAACCACCATGTTTTATAAAACACGGTATCAATATGAATGGTTATCGTTTTTTCTGTGCAATTCCAATCCGCTCTGTCGTCTGATGCTTTTACATGAAAAACATAATTACCTCCCGCCAATTTTGTATAACCGGCAAAGCGGTTTTGTGTGTATTTCCAGTCGGCATCCACACCATCTAATTTATAAGCATACCATGTGCCCGATGGATTTTTATAATTGATAGCAGCAAAACCGATTGTAAAAAAATTTTCATCGTGCCGCAAATCAATTTCTTCTTGCAGCAAAGGCTGCTCTTCTTTACCCGGCAATGCAAACGTAGTAAAGTAGGGCAGCAGTTGACTGTGAGCCATTCTGAACTTACCTGGCGAAAACCTTACAAATCCATTTT
>JAACZX010000670.1 GCA_009996555.1 Chitinophagaceae bacterium
AGCGATCATGAACTCCAAAGTGCCCAAAGAATACATTATTGCAGGTATTACTGTAAGCGGCTCCCGAACATTTGATTCAGCATTACTCGTTTCTGTATCGGGTATATCTGTTGGCGACAGGGTTTATTTGCCCGGTGGCGATCTGTTCAGCAAAGCCATTGCATCTATCTGGCGGCAACAGTATTTTGATGATGCCACTATCTACATTACAAAAGTGGATGGAAAGGATATTTTCATTGAAATAAATGTAACAGAGCGTGCCCGTTTGGGTAATTTCTTTTTTAAAGGGGTGAAGAAAGGAGAAGAAGATGAACTGAAAGACAAAGTGGGATTGACGCCAAATAAAGTGATCACCGAAAACCTTCGCCGCACCAGTATTGAAAAAATAGAAAAGTTTTTTACTGACAAAGGCTTTCGCCAGGTGGGTGTAAAAGTAACAGAAGCAAAAAATGCAGTGAACCCCAACTTTGTTGACCTCACGTTTGTGGTTGACAAAGGAAAGAAAGTAAAGATCGACGAAATATTCATTTCGGGTAACGAAGTGGTTTCCGATCTCAAGATCAAAAAGCAACTGAAAGGAACAAAAGAACGGTTACGTTTTACTTTGTATCCTGAATCAAACGCTTCTCTTTACGGCGGTAAGGATTCCATCACCTTCAAACAGTTCATGAAAGAACGTGGATATTTATCACTGTCGAAAGTGAGAGATTATCTTGATCCCTGGTTCCGTCTCAAATTCTCCGCAGCAAAATTCAATCAAAACAAATACACAGAAGATAAAGAGAAGATACTGGCATACTATAACTCACTTGGTTACCGTGATGCTGTGATTGAGAACGACACACCTCACTACAATGCTAAAGGCAACCTTGTTATAGATATTAAAGTAAACGAAGGCCGCCAGTATTATTTCGGTAACATTACCTGGAGAGGAAATACCAAGTACAGCGACTCTGTATTGAACAATATTCTTGGTATTAAAAGAGGCGACATTTACAATCTTGAAACACTGAATTCAAAATTAGGAAAGCAGCTTTCTGCAGAAGGTGGCGATATCAGTGGTTTGTATATGGATGATGGTTATTTATTCTTCCGTGTGGAACCGGTTGAAACAAAAGTGTACAACGATACAATTGATTACGAGATCCGTTTATCTGAAGGTCCGCAGGCAACCATTCGTGCTGTGAATATTTATGGTAACGACAAAACAAAGGAATACGTTATCCGTCGTGAACTGCGTACAGTACCGGGCGAAAAGTTCAGCCGTAGTGATATGATCCGCTCAATTCGTGAGTTAAGTGCTTTGAACTATTTCAATCCTGAAAAGATCAACCCGAACCCTGTTCCTAATCCTGATGACGGAACAGTGGATATTAATTATACGCTCGAAGAAAAGTCAAGTGATCAGCTGGAGTTGAGTGCAGGCTGGGGTGGTTTGATTGGTTTAACCGGTACGCTTGGTGTTACCTTCAACAACTTCTCTACAAAAAATATTTTCAAAAAATCAGCATGGCAGCCATTGCCAAGTGGTGATGGGCAGCGTTTATCGTTGCGTGTACAATCAAACGGTCCTTCGTTCAGTTCACAAAACTTTTCGTTTACGGAGCCTTGGTTAGGCGGCAAGAAAAGAAACAACTTTACTGTAAGCTTGTTCCGTACAAAACTTGCAAATGCATTTGATCCGCTGACAGGGTTGCCTACACGCCAACGGGCAAATGACCGTTACCTCAGTACATTTGGTGCCACCATTTCATTAGGTAAACAGTTGAAATGGCCCGATGACTTTTTTAACCTGATCACATCTATCAACTATACACAGTATAAGTTGAAAGATTACCCGATCTTCCCTGAACTCACAACAGGTAAGTCAAACAACTTTAACCTGCGTTTTCAGTTGATCCGTTCAAGTGTGGATCAGCCAACGTTCCCACGTTCAGGTTCTACCTTCTCGTTAACAGCATCGTTTACGCCACCATGGTCGTTATGGCGTGATCCAACGAAATACACTGATCCTGCAGAAAAGTATCGTTTGGTTGAATACCACAAATGGCGTTTGAACTACGAATGGTTTATCCCGATTGGTAAACCTGCAGGAGCAGAAAAGAACCGCCAGTTTGTGTTGAAGGTAGCAGCCAAATTTGGTTTCCTTGGCCGTTACAACAAAGATATTCCGATCTCTCCGTTTGAACGTTTCCAGGTGGGTGATGCCGGTTTGCAGAACAACTTTGGTATTATTGGTTTTGATATCATTGCACACAGGGGTTACCCGGTATATGATAATTCTAATCCAAGAATTAACAACGCCAATCAAACATCCGCTTCACAGTTCTTTACCATCTTTAACAAGTACAGTATGGAACTTCGTTATCCGCTGAGTACAAACCCAAGCAGCACCATTTTTGGTTTGGCCTTCTTTGAAGCAGGTAATGGATGGTATGATAAGAGTGATTTACTGAACAACCCTAACCTTGTATCAAAGTATAGAGCTTATAATCCATTTCAATTGAGGCGAAGTGCCGGTTTGGGTATGCGTTTCTTCCTGCCTATGTTTGGTTTACTTGGGTTTGATTATGGTGTAGGTTTCGACAGAACTTATCCCGGCGCACGTTTCAGGGATATTACACGCTTTACCTTTATGCTTGGCTTTGAACCGGAATAAACAACTTTTTTGTTCCATCATTCATCATGTATAAAAACACATATATGAAAAGATTGCTGATAGCAGCATTTGTAGTAATGCTTACCGCTTTTGGTGCAAATGCACAACGTTATGCCATTATTGATACCAAGTATATTCTTGATAAGATTCCGGAATACAAGGATGCCAATAAAAAGCTGGAAGAAATGGCCGATGCGTGGCAAAAAGAAATTGACCTCCTGCAGGCCGACCTTGATAAAATGTACCGCCAGCTGGAAACAGAAAAGGTAATGCTGACGCCTGAATTACTCAAGAAAAGAGAAGATGAAATTTTTAATAAAGAAAAGCAGGTGCGTGATTTGCAACGCCGCCGTTTTGGTTTTGAAGGCGA
>JAACZX010000316.1 GCA_009996555.1 Chitinophagaceae bacterium
TCGGCATAAATGGTATCAAATGCCAGCGATGATTTACCACTGCCACTGATACCGGTGATTACCACCAGTTTGTTTTTGGGAATATTGACATCAATATTTTTCAGATTATGTACCCGTGCACCTGAAACTTCGATTTGCTCGTTATTTGCGTCACTCATAATTTATAGTCTGCCTTTTACAGCCGGAAGCGAATTTACTATGAAATCCTTTTGCTAAAGTTATTAGGTTTTTTTGGCAGCGTGTAAATGGTTTTCAAATAGTTGGCTGTTGAATCTTCTTTCAGGAGCAGGCCATAGGCCTTGCACAGCAAACCTTGGGCGCAATATTAATTTTCTGTGATGTGGAAAACTAAGCAGGCGAGAGGTTTTGGTTTGGCCTGCTTCGTGCTAACTTAATGTTGATTTAGCTCCTGCCAACTATAAAAGCAAAAACTTACATGTATGGGTATAGCAGTTTACAACGCCGTTCCAATGATCTTTCATGACGGCACCGAGGAACATCGTTTTACCTTAAAACTAAATCCGGCAACGGAAAGCTTCCGGTTAGAAAACGGAATGATCAAACGCAGCATCTTCATTGGTAAACGTGTATTTAACCGCCTGTTTCAGTTTGTTCGTAACGAGTATGGTTATACGCTGGGCCGTATCCAGTACGACGACGGACAAATGAAAAAAGGATCTGCTGTTACTGAACAGCATGATCAGTTTCGTTTTACCATCCAGGATCAAGATGGAATTAAAGTAATGCTTGAGAACGAAGCAATACCTGAAAAGAAGTTGTGCGCAACAATTCCTGTTGAGTATGAGAACGACCAGGAGAAGAAGGCACACCTGCGTGCTCTCATTCCATCGGTACTTGCAGCATTGATACTTACAAGAGAAATTCAGCCGGCATTGTAACAATTGTTAGCCAAACAAATTTGGAGGTTTGCTTCTTTTGTACCTACTTTTGCAGCAGTTCTTTAAAACTCCCGTTTATTACGGGACTACTTATCAAGAAAGGCAGAGGGTAATGGCCCGATGAAGCCTTGGCAACCTCTCTCAACGAAAGTTGAAAGAAAGGTGCCAATTCCATCCACAAATGTGGGTAGATAAGTCAGATACCAAGCTCAAACTAGTTTTTAATTACATAGCAAAAGCTCATCTGATCTTATCGGATGAGCTTTTTTGTTTTTAAGCTCCTCCGGTAACCTGCTTTCTTCGATAAAAAAAGAATGATCAATTAAAAGCAGATGAAACAAACAGTTGTTATTAAAAGCATTGGCAAAACTTTTGCAAAATCATATTTGTATAAACAGAATAAGCCTGTTACTTTTGTAGAGTATTCTTCATACATGTACAACAACAACTATACACACACTTCTTTTACTGCATGCATGCAGTGTTGTTGTATTTGTTGTATGCCGTAAGGCATACATATCTATTTCCGACCCCGTACGGGGAGGTATCACACAACGGTTCTCTTTTAATCATTCTCTTTTTTCATTCATTTAAAATATTACAGCTATGAGCGCATTACGTTTTGAAACATTGCAATTGCATGCAGGTCAGCAAATTGATCCCACAACTAAATCACGTGCAGTACCTATTTACCAAACAACTTCTTATGGTTTTGATAACAGCGAACACGCTGCCAACCTGTTTGGTTTAAGAGCGTTTGGAAATATTTACACCCGCATTATGAACCCAACAACCGATGTGTTTGAACAACGCATTGCAGCATTGGAAGGTGGTGTGGCTGCACTGGCAACAGGAAGCGGACAGGCGGCACAGTTTCTTGCACTCAGCAATATTCTGCAGGCCGGTGATAATTTTGTAACAACAACTTATTTATACGGCGGTACTTACAACCAGTTTAAAGTATCGTTTAAGCGGCTTGGTATTGAAGCACGTTTTGCTGATGGTGATGATGCAGAAAGTTTTGTAAAGCATATTGATAAAAATACAAAAGCGATCTATCTTGAAACCATTGGTAACCCACGTTTGAATATTCCTGATTTTGAAAAGTTTGCTGCCTTGGCAAAAGAATATGATCTGCCATTGATTGTTGATAATACATTTGGTGCAGGTGGTTATCTCTTCCGTCCGCTGGAACATGGTGCAAACATTGTTGTGGAAAGTGCCACAAAGTGGATTGGCGGGCATGGTACAACCATTGGTGGAGTTATTGTTGACGGAGGTAATTACAACTGGGGCAATGGTAAGTTTCCGCAGTTTACTGAGCCAAGCGAAGGCTATCACGGTTTAAAATTCTGGGATGTGTTTGGCGAAGGCAACCCGCTTGGTTTACCAAACATCGCATTCATCATTCGTGCACGTGTAGAAGGTTTGCGTGATTATGGTGCTTCACAAAGTCCGTTCAACTCTTTCTTATTGATTCAAGGATTGGAAACATTATCGCTGCGTGTGGAACGCAATGTTGAAAATGTATAGGCACTTGCACAATGGCTGGAGAAACATCCTTCAGTGGAATATGTATTATACCCTGGCCTGAAGAGCAATCCTTACCATGAGCTGGCGAAGAAATATTTAACCAATGGCTTTGGCAGTATTCTGCAGGTAGCAATTAAAGGCGGAAAAGAAAGCGCTGCAAAATTCATCAACTCATTGAAGTTAGTAAGTCATCTTGCCAATGTGGGCGATGCAAAAACATTGGCTATTCACCCTGCAAGTACAACGCATGAGCAGTTGAGCGAAGCTGAACAGGTAGCAGCCGGTGTTGATCCGAATCTTGTACGCATCAGCGTGGGTATTGAGCATATTGAAGATATTAAAGCCGATCTGGAACAGGCATTTCAAAAAGTAGCAGATAAGGACCTGGTTGGATAATCAGAAAAATTAAGATTCAAAGACGATATACAGACGATGTCAACAAAAGTTTTTACATACAACAAACCATTCAGGCTGGAGTCGGGTGCATTGCTGAATGAATATCATTTGGCTTATACAACGTTGGGTGAGCTTAATGAAGCAAAGAACAATGTGGTATGGGTTTTTCATGCACTAACAGCAAACAGCGATCCATCGGAG